>NZ_QJRK01000036.1:0-73239 GCF_003205245.1 Pseudomonas sp. MB-090624
AGACCAGCATTTTGCCTCGGGCTTCCTTCAGATTCGCAGTCGCCCGCGACACCCTTGCCTCTGGCTAACACTTCCCCTTGCCGGGTGTGTAGAGGACTTTCACCTCCAAGTCACCCGCTCGGCTACCACAACCAAACGGGTTGCGCTAACGCGCAACGCGCCATGCCTGGCGCACAACAAAAAGCCCCCGGGCTGTTCAGCGCGGGGGCTTTTCGTAGAATGTGGCGGTGAAGAAGGGATTTGAACCCTTGATACGATTTCTCGTATACACACTTTCCAGGCGTGCTCCTTCGACCACTCGGACACTTCACCGTTTCTCTTCAAGCCTTGCGGCCCGTCGAGGTGCGCTAATTTAGTGAAAGCGCTCCCCTTTGGCAAGCATTTTTTTCAGTTTTTTCATGTATTTGCACCAGAGCCCGGCTGGGCGCTGACCGACCAGTCAGCCTTGCTGCTTTACCTTGCCCATCGCGCTGGGTAACGTCGGTGCCACGCCAACAAAAGGACTCTGCCATGAGCGAGCTGATTACCTACCACGCCGAAGACGGCATCGCCACCCTGACCCTGAACAACGGCAAGGTCAATGCCATCTCGCCGGAGGTCATCAGCGCGTTCAATGCCGCGCTGGACCGCGCCGCCGAGGCCCGCGCGGTGGTGATCATCACCGGGCAGCCGGGCATTCTGTCGGGCGGCTACGACCTCAAGGTGATGACCCGCGGCCCACAGGAAGCCATCAGCCTGGTCACCGCCGGGTCCACCCTCGCCCGCCGCCTGCTGGCTCACCCCTTCCCGGTGGTGGTCGCCTGCCCGGGCAATGCCGTGGCCAAGGGCGCCTTCCTGCTGCTGTCGGCCGACTACCGCATTGGCGTCGAAGGGCCGTACAAGATCTGCCTGAACGAAGTGCAGATCGGCATGACCATGCACCACGCCGGCATCGAACTGGCTCGCGACCGTCTGCGCCGCTCGGCCTTCCACCGGTCGGTGATCAACGCCGAAGTGTTTGACCCGCATGCGGCGGTGGATGCCGGCTTCCTCGACAAGGTGGTGCCCGCCGAACAACTGCAGGAAGCGGCGCTGAACGTGGCGCGGGAATTGAAGAAGCTGAACATGCTGGCGCACAAGAACACCAAGCTGAAGGTGCGCAAAGGGCTGCTCGAGGCCTTGGACACCGCCATACAACTGGACCAGCAGCCTATGGGTTGAGCCTGCTGGCCGCGACGCGGGGCAGGCGTACGCTGCTCCCGCGCAGAAGGGGGCTCACCCGCGAAGTGGCCAGCACAAGCTGACACCGGCATTTGCCCCAACCAGTGCACAGCCGTACACTGCCCGGCGACTGTCTGGTGTGAGTCGTACCATGCTTTATTTATTGCGCATGCTCCTGCTGGCGCTGCACTTTCTCGCCGTTGGCGTCCTGGGCCTGGCCATTGGCTTGTGCCGCCCCTTCAACCCCGACAACAGCCGCCTGTTCGCACGCCTTTACAGCCGGCCGGGCACCTGGCTGCTGCGCATCAAGGTCAAGGCCGAGGTCGGCCCGCTGTGGGACCAACCACCCGGTTGCGTGATCGTGGCCAATCACCAGTCCAACTTCGATCTGTTCGTGCTGGGCCAGGTGGTGCCGCAGCGCACGGTCGCCATCGGCAAGAAAAGCCTGGGCTGGATACCGTTGTTCGGTCAGCTGTTCTGGCTGGGCGGCAACGTGTTGGTCGACCGCAACAATGCCTACCAGGCGCGCAAGGCCCTGCAGAAGACCACCCGGGTGCTGCAGAACGACACCTCTATCTGGATTTTCCCCGAAGGCACACGCAATGCCGGCGAGCAGTTGCTGGCGTTCAAGAAAGGCGCGTTTCACATGGCCATCGAGGCCGGCGTGCCGATCGTGCCAGTGTGCGTCAGCCGCTATGCCCGGCGCCTGAGCCTGAACAGCTGGCGCCGCCGCACCGTGATCGTGCGCTCGCTGCCGCCCATTGCCACCGCGGGCCTGACCCAGCAGGACCTGCCAGCACTGGTGGAGCAGTGCCGTGTGCAGATGCAACAGTGCATCGAGCGCATGGAAGGGGAACTGGGCAAGGGCTAGGTTGCTCTTCTGCCGTCTACAGCCCAAGCTATGAACCGTGTTCAACCGGAATAAGCGGGCAACCATGGGTCGAGTAGTGGCGTCAGCGGTGTACAGCGCCGGCCGGAAGGTCACCAACATCAGCATCGACGAGGGCAGCGAGTGGGCACGCAAGCCTGGGCATTTTGTCTGGATCGGCTTGGAAGAGCCCAACGCCGAGGAACTGGCCACCCTGCAATGCCAGTTCAACCTGCACGAACTGGCCATTGAGGATGCCCTGGAAAAGCACAGCCGGCCCAAGCTCGAGACATTCGGCGACGCGCTGTTCATCGTCACATACTCGCCGGTACGTCACGAAGGCAAGCTGGAGTTCATCGAAACCCACATCTTCGCCGGCAACGGCTACATCATCACCTGCCGCAACGGCCACTCCAAATCCTATGCCATGGTGCGCCAGCGCTGCGAGGCTCGGCCCTTGCTGCTGGAGCACGGTGAAGACTTCGTGCTGTACGCCCTGCTCGACTTCGTCACCGAAAACTACCAGCCGGTCAGCGAAGCCATCCATGGCGAGATCGAAGCGCTGGAGCAGAGCGTGCTGGGGGGCTCACTGCAAGAGGATGACATTCGCCGCCTGCACAGCCTGCGCCGCGACATCCTGCGCCTGCGCCGCTACGTGGCGCCCATGGTTGAGGTCAGCGAAGAGCTGCAGCGCCTGAGCTTCCCGTTCATCGACAAGAACATGCGTCCGTATTTTCGTGACGTGCAAATCCACGTCACCCGGCAGATGGAGGACTTGTCGGGCATTCGTGACATTGCCAGCCAGACCATCGAGATCGGCATGTTCCTGGAGTCGTCACGGCAAAGCATCGTGCAACGCAAGTTTGCCGCGTGGGCGGCGATCCTGGCGTTCCCCACGGCGATCGCCGGGGTGTATGGGATGAACTTCCAGAATATGCCGGAGCTGAGCTGGCATTACGGCTATTTTGCGGTGTTGGGGGTGATTGCTGCGGGGTGTACCGGGTTGTATGCCAGTTTCAAGAGGTCGGGCTGGCTATAGGCCGCTTGCGGCCCATCGCGACTCAATGCCGCTACGGGCACCGGCGTTGCCGGCGTGGGAGCGGGCGTGCCCGCGAAGTATCCAACCCGGTGGATGGCACCGGCTTTGCCGGTGTTCGCGGCTGAAGCCGCTCCTACATCGGTAGCGTGAGCTCTAGGAGCGGGTTTACCCGCGAAGCAGGCGACGCGGTGGGTGGCACCGGCTTTGCCGGTGTTCGCGGCTGAAGCCGCTCCTACATCGGTAGCGTAAGCTGTAAGAGCGGGTTTACCCGCGAAGCAGGCGACGGGGTGGATGGCACCGGCGTTGCAGGTGCTCGCGGTGTGGGAGCGGGCGTGCCCGCGAAGAATCCAACACGGTGGATGGCACCGGCTTTGCCGGTGTTCGCGGCTGAAGCCGCTCCTACATCGGTAGCGTGAGCCGTAGGAACGGGTTTACCCGCGAAGCAAGCGGCGCGGTGGCTGTGCTGGGGCCGCCGAGCGGCCTCCGGCAATCTCAGGCGTTACCGGAAAGCTTGAGCCGCGCCGCCTGGGTGAAGTCCAGCATGCGGTTCAATGGCTTGATCGCCTTGGGCACCAACGCGGGGTCGACAAAAATCTCATCCCCCCTATTGCGCAGGCAGTGCAGCACGCGCTCGAGGGTGTTCATGGCCATCCACGGGCAGTGCGCGCAGCTGCGGCAGGCGGCGCCGTTGCCGGCAGTAGGCGCTTCGACGAATACCTTGTCCGGGCACAACTGCTGCATCTTGTAGAAGATGCCGCGGTCGGTAGCAACGATGAAGGTCTTGTTCGGCAAGGTCTGCGCGGCCTTGATCAACTGGCTAGTGGACCCCACCGCATCCGCCAACTCGATCACCGCTTCCGGTGATTCGGGGTGCACGAGGATGGCGGCGTCCGGGTACAACGCCTTCATGTCGGCCAACTGGCGCGACTTGAATTCTTCATGGACGATACAGGCACCGTCCCACAACAGCATGTCGGCACCGGTCTGCTTCTGGATGTAACGGCCCAAGTGCTGGTCCGGGCCCCAGATGATGGTTTCGCCGTTGTCCATCAGGCTTTCGACGATTTCCAGTGCGCAGCTGGAGGTCACTACCCAGTCGGCACGGGCTTTCACCGCAGCGGAAGTATTGGCATACACCACCACGGTGCGCTCCGGGTGCTGGTCGCAGAACGCCGAAAACGCTTCGACCGGGCAGCCCAGGTCGAGCGAACAGGTGGCCTCCAGGGTCGGCATCAGCACGCGCTTTTCCGGGGTGAGGATTTTTGCCGTTTCGCCCATGAAGCGCACACCGGCCACGATCACCGTTTCGGCGGGGTGGTTCTTGCCGAAGCGGGCCATTTCCAGCGAGTCGGACACGCAGCCGCCGGTTTCTTCGGCCAGCGCCTGAATGACCGGGTCGCAGTAATAATGGGCGACCAGCACAGCGTTCTGGGCCTTGAGCTCGGCAGCGATGGCCGCACGGTATTCGGCCTCCTGCTCGGCTGTCAGCGGGTTGGGCTGCTTGGCGTCGAGGTGGGCCTGAACCAACAGGCGTTCGGAAATCTGGGTCATGATCGCTGGACCTGCAAGCGCGCGTGCGCATCAAATCGAGTGTATCACCCGGCCCTGACAGATCGGCTAAGGGTGCCGGACGGCGCAGGCCGCCACGGCCCTCTGCGGGCGCGGATTATTATCGGAGGCCGAAGGCTACAGAGAATCCAGCGATTACTAAAGGGGTTTTTGTGTTGCCGGCGCTGGCCTGTTCGCGGGTGAAGCCACCAGGAGACCAGCGCCGGATAACCATCATCCCCGCGGCGACAGCGCTGCGAGGTGCGCGGCCATCAGCATGGCGAATTCTTCCACGGTCATCTTCTGGCCATTGAAATCGACCATGCCATCGGCATAGTGCAGGCTGCTGACCACATCATCGCCCTGCACGGTGGCCAGGCCGCTCTGCACGGCCATCATGCCGACCATCTCCCCGGCCTGCCCCGACTGCATGGCGATCGCCTGGGCATCGGTTTGGCCATCGAGCAGCGCTTGCAGTGTCGCCAGGTCGCCAATCATGGGTTTGGACAGCGAGAGCTTGCTCTTCACCTCGGTGACGACCTGTTTGCTCAGCTGGTCCGGCGGCAGATCGAAGCTGGCCGGCGCGGCGAAGTCCATCGCCAGGTTGAAGCGGCTCTCGCCGCTGGCGGTCTTGAACGACAGGTTTTCCACCGCCACCTTGGGCTTGGCCGCCAGCAGTTGCCGCAGGTCGCCCTGGAAGCGGGCCTTTTCGGCCTCGTCCATCTGGATTTGCGGCACCGGCTGGCCGGCAGCAGCGGCAGCTTCGAACTCCGGCAGGTGCGACTGGTACCACTTCGACAAGGCCTGCAGCGCCGGGGCATTGACCGAGGTGATGCTTACCGCCATTTGCGCCTTGCCCACCGCGCGGCCGTCCCAACTGATGTCCCCGACCTTGTACTCCACGCGGCCGCCCACGGTGTCGGGGGTTTCAAGACTCTGCAGGGCATACTGCTCCACGCCCTTGACCAGCAGGACCTGCTGCTTTGGCCCTAGCGTGACCTTGGCCTCGGCCAACAACAGGTCGACGTTGCCCACGTAGATATTGTCGTACGGCGTGGCCGCCAGGTTGCCACCAAGCTTGAGGCCCTGAAGCTCGAATGTGGCCGGTGGCTGGTCGTCGTTCACCAGCTTCATCAGCAAACGGTCGGCATGGCCGTGGAACTTGGAGGCCTTGCCGTCCTTGTCGCCACTGACCTCCAGTTGCATCCCCGAAAAATCGAGGCGGTTGCCGTCTGCCTTGTCGAGCTTGAGCGGCGCCAGTTGAATCCGGCTGACCACATCCCCCCCGTAACCCAGGCTGGTCTGCGCGCTGAGCGGCACCTTGCCGCCGGCAGCGTCGAACCAAGGCGCGACGGCATCGTCCTTCTGCAACGTGCTGTTGCTGACGGCCATCACCGGCACCAGCTTCAGCGCCTTGACCCGCGACCAGGGGAATGGGCCGTGCTCGATGTGGTCGGTCACGCCCACGTCGAAGTTGATCACCTCGCCTTCACCCACGTTGATGTCGCGGGCCTTGAGCCGGTACTGGGCAGTACTGCTGAAGAAGTGCTGCTCCAGCGACACCCGCTCGATACGCAGGCTGCCACCGGTGGTGACCAGGGCCTTTTGCAGCTCGGCGTTGCTGCGGGCAAGCGCGTTGTCCAGCTCGGCTGGCAACTGCTTGCCGGTGTACCAGGCGCCAGCGGTGGTTGCGACGGCGATGGCAACCGCCAGGCCGGAAAGAATGCCAACTGATTTCTTCATGAATTGAACCGATTGCTGTCCGTAAGGGCTGGGTAGGCGGCCACGGGCCACACAGAGTACGAAGAATATCACCCCCGCAGGCACGGGACGCAGGCCAAAGTGCCGAAATCCTGCCTTTCGGAAGCATCTGACAAACCGATTGACCCCATGGCCGAATCGTTGATTTTTTCGAACACACAAATTGATCAGAACCGCAAAAAACCGCGTAAAAACCGAACAAACTCCACTTAATATCGATAAATATTTCAATGCCGTAACGTCTTGTCATGTTTAACTTGACACCCACCTACCCATCGTTTTTTATTTTCACCACTTTGCGCGCCCCCTCGCGCCTTCCGCTGCTCCAACATAAAAGGTGAACAACATGGAGCTCACCCGCTCGCCCTTGCCGCATGCGCCATACCCCGTGCCCGCCGTTCGCGCCCAGCAACAGGAGCCATGCCAGCATGCAGCATGACCCTAGCGCTGCCGGCAACGGCCAACTTCGCAAAACCCTGCGCCTGTGGCACGTGATCATCATCGGCCTGGCCTACCTGACACCGATGACCGTATTCGACACCTTCGGCATCGTCAGCGGGATAACCGCCGGCCACGTGCCCAGCGCGTACATCCTGGCGCTGGCCGGCATCCTGTTCACCGCAGTCAGCTATGGCACCTTGGTGAAACGCTTCCCGCAGTCGGGTTCGGCCTACACCTACACCCAGCGCGCGATCAACCCGCACGTGGGTTTCCTGGTCGGCTGGTCGTCGTTACTGGATTACCTGCTGCTGCCAATGGTCAATGCCCTGCTGGCCAAGCTGTACCTCTCGGCGATGTTCCCGGAAGTACCCGCATGGGTGTGGGTGGCCGCTTTCGTGACCCTCATCAGCCTGATCAACATGCGCAGCGTGAACCTGGTGGCGCACTTCAACCTGCTGTTCGTGGGCGTGCAGGTGGCGATCATCGCCGTGTTCATCTACCTGTGCGTGCGTGGCCTGCACCACGGTGAAGGGCTTGGCACGGCCTGGAGCCTGATCCCGTTCGCCGACGGTCAGACCCAGTTCAGCGCACTGGCCGCCGGCGCGACCATCCTGTGCTTCTCGTTCCTGGGCTTTGACGCCGTCACCTGCCTGTCCGAAGAAACCCGCGATCCGGGCAAGACCATCCCGCGGGCGATCTTCCTCACCGCCCTGATCGGTGGCGTGGTGTTCATCACCGTGTCGTACTTCATCCAGGCCTACTTCCCGACCATGGCGCGCTTCCATGACCACGAGGCGGCCCTGCCGGAAATCGCCCTGTATGTCGGGGGCAAACTGTTCCAGTCGGTGTTCATTGCCTGCACGGTGATCAACACCATCGCCTCGGGCCTGGCCTCGCAGACCAGCGTGTCGCGCCTGCTGTACGTGATGGGCCGCGACAACGTGATCCCGGCCCGCGTTTTCGCCCGCCTGCACGCACGCTACAAGACACCGGTACTGAACATTGCCGTGGTCGGCATCATTTCGCTGTCGGCGATCTTCTTCGACCTGGTGACTGCCACCTCGATCATCAATTTCGGCGCCCTGGTGGCGTTCAGCTTCGTCAACCTGTCGGTAATCAACCATTGCTACCTGCGCGAAGGCAACCGCAAGGGCCTGGCCAACCAGCTGAAGTACCTGGTACTGCCCACCATCGGCTTCTGCATCATCGTTTCGCTGTGGTTGGACCTGAATGCCCACTCGCTGATCTTTGGCGGTATCTGGGCGGCGCTCGGCCTGCTGTACCTGGGCTGGCTGACCAAGGCGTTCCGCTCGGCGCCCCCCAACTACGTGCCTGAATGACCCACGCTACCCACAACGCCCGCGCCTGGCCGCGGGCGTTGCAGTGTTCGAAAAGGAAAGCTCCATGCTGCTGCGCCGCCTCTCCATCCAATGGAAGATCACCTTGCTGGCCGGCCTTTGCCTGCTGGCCATCGTCGCCTTGCTGGTGGCCACCTCGCTGACTCAGGCACAGCGCAGTGCCACGCTGGTCAACCAAGCCAACACCGCCATGCTCGACAGCAGCGCGCGGCAGCGCCTGGAGGCCCATGCCGAAACCCAGGCCCTGCGCATTCAGCGCTACTTCATGGACGCTTATCAATACGGCAATGGCTTTGCCCGTTTGGTGCAAGTGCTGCAAGCCCGAGGTGGCAACGACCTGCGTGCCGAACTCACCCGCCAGGCGCGAGCCAGCCTGGCCGGCAAACCTGACATGATCGGCCTGTACCTGGTGTTCCAACCCGATGCACTGGACCAGCAAGACAGCCAGTACCGCGGCCAGGACGCGGTGGGCAGCAACGAGAGCGGGCGCTTTTCGCTGTACTGGTCGCAGCCGCGCCCGGGCACCCTGGAGCGCGAAGCCATGCCAGAAGCGCTGCTCGGCGACGCCAGCATCGGCAGCAACGGCGCGGCGAAGAACCGCTGGCTGACCTGCCCACTGGAGACCGGCAAAACCTGCCTGCTGGAACCGTATCTGGACGAGGTCAACGGCAGCCAGGTACTGATGACCAGCATCGCCCTGCCCTTGCTGGAACACGGCAAAGTGGTGGGCGTGGTCGGCCTGGATATCAGCCTGGACAACCTGCAGCAACTGAGCACAAACGGCCGCCGCGAGCTGTTCGAGGGTCAGGGCCAGGTGAGCATCGCCAGCGCGGCCGGCCTGCTGGCAGGCAATAGCCGCGACGCCAGCATGCTCGGCAAACCCGTTGAACCTGCAGTTGCCGCTGGCCAGTTACGGGTTGCGCACCCCTTCACGCCCATTCCCGACGCCGCCCCGTGGCAGGTATTGCTGGAAGTGCCGGAAAGCGTGCTGCAGGCGCCCGCGGTAGCCCTCAATCAGCGCCTGGATGCGCACAACCAGCGTGCCAACCTGACCAGCCTGCTGATCGGCCTGGGCGCGGCAGTGCTGGGCTTGCTGCTGGTGTGGCTCACGGCCCGCGGGGTAACCCGCCCGATCCTGGCGGTGGCTGCCCGGCTTGAAGACATCGCCAGCGGCGAAGGCGACCTTACCCGCCGCCTGGACTACGCCCGCCAGGACGAACTGGGCCAGCTCAGCGCGTGGTTCAACCGCTTCCTCGACAAACTGCAGCCGGTCATCGCCCAGCTCAAAGGCTCGCTGCAGGAGGCCCGCGGCACCGCCGACCAGTCGGCAGCCATCGCCAGCCAGACCAGCGCCGGCATGCAGCAGCAACACCGTGAAATCGAGCAAGTGGCCACCGCGGCCAATGAAATGAGCGCCACCGCGCTGGATGTCGCCCATAACGCCGCGCAGGCGGCCCAGGCGGCACGTGCCGCCGACCAGGCCAGCCAGGAAGGCCTGCAGTTGATCGACAGCACCCGCCAGGGCATCGACCGGCTGGCACTGGACATGGACACGGCCATGGCCGACGCACGCGCCCTGGAGGGCCGCAGCACTCAGATCGGCACGGTGCTGGAAGTCATCCGCACCATCGCCGAGCAGACCAACCTGCTGGCACTGAATGCGGCCATTGAAGCAGCCCGTGCCGGGGAAGCCGGCCGTGGCTTTGCCGTAGTCGCCGACGAGGTGCGCGGGCTGGCCCAGCGCACGCAGGTGTCGGTGGAGGAAATTCGCCAGGTCATCGAAGGTTTGCAGCAAGGCACCCAGGATGTCGTGGGCGCCATGCACGAGGGCCAACGCCAGGCGCAAGCCAGTGCCGCACGCATGGAGCAGGCCCTGCCGGCACTGCAACGCATTGGCGAGGCGGTGGCGGTGATCAGCGACATGAACCTGCAGATTGCCTCGGCCGCCGAGGAGCAGAGCGCAGTGGCCGAAGAGGTGAACCGCAACGTAGCCGGCATTCGCGACGTTACCCAATCGCTGGCAGGCCAGGCAGACGAGTCGGCACGCATCAGCCAGGCCTTGAACCGGCTGGCCAACCAGCAACAAGCGCTCATGGAGCAGTTCCGCGTCTAATCTGTAAGGGCTTCTTCGCGGTTAAACCCGCCCCCACAAGGACCAGCACTGGCCTTTGAAGCCATGCCCCCTGTAGAAGCGGGTTTACCCGCGAAGAGGCCCTCACAGGCACCACAGCATCATCGTTTTTGCCGAGCACACCTTATGCAAACCGCCCCCCGATCCTCGTTCTTCGACATCACCTGCGAACAGGGCCTGCTGCGCACCTCGATCGCCGTCACCCTGTTCATCGCCAGCATCGGCATCGCTTTCGGCGTGGCCTCCGGGTCGTTCTCGATCATGTTCGATGGCGTTTACTCACTGGTCGACGCCAGCATGAGCGGCCTGTCGCTGGTGGTGGTCAAGCTGATCACCTCGCATACCACCAGCGTGCAGATGTCGCGCAAGCTGCGCGAGCGTTTCACCATGGGCTTCTGGCACCTGGAGCCGATGGTGCTGGCACTCAATGGCATCCTGCTCAGCGGCGTGGCGGTCTATGCCCTGATCAACGCCGTCAGCAGCCTGCTGCAGGGCGGCAGACACCTGGAGTTCGGCATTGCCATGGTCTACGCGGTAGTGACCGTGATCTGCTGCGTGACCATCGCCCTGGTCGAGGCCCGCGCCAACCGCCAGCTGAAGTCGGACTTCGTGGCCATAGACGTCAAGGGCTGGGTGATGTCGGCCAGCATCACCGCTGCGCTGCTGATCGCCTTCTGCTTTGGTTACGCGGTTCAGGGAACCTCATGGGAGTGGGTATCACCGTACATCGACCCGGCGGTACTGGCCCTGGTGTGCCTGGTGATTGTGCCGCTGCCGATGGCGGTGGTGCGCCAGGCCCTGGCGGACATTTTCCTGGTCACCCCAGGCGACCTCAAGCTGCACGTGGACGAAGTGGCCAAGGCCTTTGTCGCCCGCCACGGGCTGCAGTCCTACCGTGCCTATGTTGCCAAGGTCGGGCGCTCACGCGAGATCGAGCTGTACTTCATCGTACCCAAGGCCATGGCAGCGAAGACCATCGATGAATGGGACGCGTGGCGCAACGAGATTGGTGAAGCCGTGGGCGGTGAAGGGCCGAACCGCTGGTTGACGGTGGTGTTCACGGGCGACCCGGAATGGGCGGAATGAGCTTTCGAGAATGCCGGGCTGGCATGGCACGGCCAGCCCGGCATCTGAAACCCTGCGGCACCGCCCGCCACGGGCAGAGCCGCCTGGCGGCACGTGTCAGCGGTTGCCCATGCGCTGCAGGGTTGCAGGCTTGTAGCGGTCTTCGGAGGGCACTGGCTGGCTGAAGTCGAGCGTTTTGCTTTCCTCGTTTTCCAACTTCTGAACCATGTAGCGGCGCGCCTGCAAATCATAGAATGCGTCGACGGTGGTCCAGGTGGTGGGCACGTTGTAGAAGTTGCTCATGTAGCCTATCGATACCCGCCACAGTTCGCCGTGGCTGTTATAGCGGTCGGCAAGCGCGATTTGCCAGCTGTCTTCGTCGAGGTAGAACACCCGTTTCGAATAAATATGTCGCGCCGTTGGCCGCAACGTGCCCTCTACCACCCACACCCGGTGCAACTCGAAGCGGGTCGGCGCACTGAGCAGGTGGCCGGGTTTGATGATGTCATCGTACTTGTACTGCGGGCTGGCGATCCGATAGTTGTTGTAGGGGATGTAGATTTCTTTCTTGCCGACCAGCTTCCAGTCATAGCGATCGGGGGAGCCGTTGAACATATCACGGTCATCAACGGTGATCAGGCCATCGGAACCGCTGTCCGGCGTGTCGTACGAGATGGTAGGGGCGCGACGCACCCGCCGCAGCCCTGGCACGTAGCCCCAGGCCATGCGTGGCTCCGCCACCTGGTTCAGCGTTTCGTACACCAGCGACGCCTCACCCGCCATACGGGCCGGGCTACGGGCAGCACTGAGGTAGTAGAAGAGGATGTTGTTCAGCGTCGAGTAACTGCCGCCTTTGACGTAGTACTTGAACAGCACGTCCTGGTCATAAGTGGCAAGGCTGTACTGCCCATTGGCTTGAACGGTGGCTTCCGAGAGCTTGCGGACCACATAGGTACCGCGGTAGCGGGCGATATGGTTCCACAGTGCCTCCACGCCGCTTTGCGGGATCGGGAACGGGATACCGCCAAATGCGTGGATGAAGCCGTTGCCGCCTTCGGCCAGCTCCGCCGTGGTCGCGTTTTGCCGGGTGTTGTCGTACACCCACTGTGGCTCGGCAGCACTGCGGCGAGTGGTATAGACCGGGTAAGACATGGTTTGCGGGTAGGCTTTGAGCAGGGCGATCTGCCCAGGGCTCAATTTGCCTTTGTACTGCTCGACATTTTCCGCGGTGATGGTGAACAACGGCTTGTCGTCCGGGTACGGATCAACGTAATGCTGGCCTGGCACGTAACCGGCCGGGGGTTTGCTCAAGCCGCCGGTCCAGGCAGGGATGCTGCCATCGGCGTTGCCCGCGGTTTCGCCGCCCAGGGGGGTAAGGTCTTTCCCCAGCCGGCTTGCCTGTTGTTCGGACACAGCGGCGTGTGCCGCGCCGAAGGCGAACAGCATAACGGTGCCAACGACGAGAGAAAGACACTTGGCATGCTTGACGTAGTATTTCATGGTTAGCCCTGCTTGAAAGAATGAATACCTCGTTAGAACGAGTACTTCACGTCCATGCTGACGTTGTCCCTGTCACGGATCAGGTTGCTTTGCCCCGCACCGGTAAACAGGGTGTATTGCAGGCCGGCTTCAACGCGGCTCAGGTAATCAGCCTTGATGCCGAAGGTGTAGCCTTTTCGGCCTTCCATGAAACTGCCGGTCAGGTCGGAGTTGCCTTTGAAGTTGTTGGTGTGGACGAAGAACGGCGAGAGGTTCACGCCAGCGTATACGTTGGTCCAGGTGCCCTGCATGCTGAGCGTGTAGCCATACGCCTCGCGGGTCATGGGGTTGTCGGTGGTGTCTGGGGTGCCGGCGAACTTGCGCTTTACCGGGGTGGGGTTGTACCCGGTATAACTCAAGTCGCTGCCGTGGTAGGACTGGGTCGCGATTTCGGCAATGCCGACCAACGAGTTGAAGCCCAACGACGGGCCAAAGTTGTAGATGGTGCCCAGCGAGGCGTTGATCGACTCGACACGCTCGTAGTTGGAATAGACCCCGCCCCGGCAGAACGGCTTACCGCCCAGCGAGGCACACGCCTGGGCGCCGCTGAGGTTGGCGTCGGACAGCCCCGACGTACCGGCCACGCCTTGCGCGAGAAGGTCACCCACCAGGTCGTTGGTCGCACTGATTGCAATCGGCAGATTCGGCCGATAGGAAATTTCACCGAAAACCGACGCATTGTTTATCGTGGTATTGAAGCTGAGGCCGTACATGCGAACGTCCTCGACATACTCACGGCGCACATTGGCATTCTGTGACAGGTCCAGGGTTGCCAATGCCCGGGCGGCGCTGGGGCCGATTAGCGAATCAAGCGTGGTCAGATCGACGCCACGGTAGGCGCCGGTGTCGATCTGCTGCACGGGCTCCTTGGTGTGGTAATTGGCAAAGTAGAAGCCGAAGTCGGTGGCATTCAAGGCCTCGGCAATATAGTGCAGGCTGATACCGTATTGCCCGCTGGCCCGAGCCTTGTCGTCCGACTGCACATTGCTGACCTTGAAGATGCCCGTGGCGGGGTCGAGGTAGCGGCTGGCATTGAAGGGGCCTTGGCCAAGGCCGCCCGGGATCTGGGTGGCCATGCCGTACGCTGCCATTGCCGGAACCAATGCAGGGACCTGGGCGTACGCAGTGTTGCCACCCGGCCCGAAGATATCGGTGGTGGAGTAGTAGCTGCCAACCGGGTCAAGCGCCGTTTCTTTCCATTTCAACTGGTAGTAAGCGTCCATGGACAGGTTGTCGGTCAGGCCGAAATTCAGGCTCAGCGCCTCAACCGGCACAAGCACTTCCTTGACCTGAGAGCCAGGCAAGCGGTACTTGACCGCATCCACGGGGTTCGAAACGCTCACGCCGCGATAGAACAAGGACTCACCCCAGTTGAACACCTGCCTGCCGAAACGCACCGTCAGGGGGTGATCGGCCACGTCCCATGCCCCGTATACGTAGGCATCCAGAATGTCGGCAGAGCGGCCGGCGAGGTGTCGGGTACTGCGGGTAAAGCTGTCATCCTTTGGATAATTCTGGCTAGGCTCTACCACCGCCGGGTTGTTGTAGTAGTCACTGCGTTTATCCATTATCTGCGTGTCATAGAACGCCGACCCACGAACGAACAGCCCATAATTCTGGTACTTGGCCTCAAGCTCCGAGGTCAGTTTGAACACCTGCGAAACAAGCCCGGTATCGAAGTTGCGGTTGCCGTCGTTGCCATTGAGCGCATCGTTGTTTTTCGCCTGGCCTTGAACTCGCCATACCTGGCCGAAAGACACGGTATTATCCAGGGTGCCGGTGATATCGCCATCGGCGAGGGCAAATTCGAGCGCTGCAGCGGGCTGGGTGAAGGTGATAGCTGACGCAAAGCCGAGCCATGCAACCCTGCTTTTCGACCCACAAGGGTCAGCAAAACGGAAAGGTTTCATCAGTACTGCTCCTGGGATGTCTTTTTGTTTTTTTACGCACCGGAGTGACGCGACCAGAGCAAGGTCCAAACTCGAATTATCTGACGATGCATGTCATCAAGATGCGTCCAAGGCTGGCTGCTGTCAATCGTCTAGCGGCGCTGACCATTCAGTTTCGCACGCGGCTTTGTTGCTTAAATCAGTGCCTTTTTCCGTGACTGAACGGCACAGCCCGGTACGACAGGGCCGCGCTTGTCGTGAATTCAAAATTTTGACTACAATGAAATTCAGTTTATTCGAAGGGTGGGCACAATGAGCAAAACCTCCGGGGGTGCCGAGCGCTCCTACCGTGGCGTCAGCCAAGAGCAGCGCATCAAGGCCCGCCGGGAGGCCTTCATGAAGGCGGGGATGCAGCTGTTCGGCACCCAGGGCTACCGCGCCACGACCGTGCGCGACCTGTGCAGCGAGGCGAAACTCACCGATCGGTACTTCTACGAGTCCTTCGAGGGCACGGAAGAGCTGCTGTGCGCGGTGTATGTATCGATCATGGACGACCTGGAACAACGCCTTAACCAGCTCTACCAGGACCACGAACAGGTACAACACCACGCAGGCCGCAAGTTCCTCGCCACGTTTTTCGAGGCCATGCAGGACCCGCTGGTGGCGAAAATCGTATTGGTCGAAGTGCTCGGGGTAAGCCAACGCGTCGACAACCTCTACCAGCAGAACAACTTGCGCTTCTGCAACTTCCTGTTGTCCGCGATCAACCGCACCTACGGTGGCTTCAAGCCGGTCGCCTCGGAACTGTACATGTGCATGGGCATACTCGGGGCAATAAACCAGATTGCCGTGTACTGGACCTTGAGCCAATACCGGGACCCTGTGAACGTGCTGATCGACACAGGGCTTGCCCTGATCGAAGGCTGCGCCAAGGTGCCTGGCGCAGCCCTGCACGATCAGCAGGGTGGGAAAACGGACTGATAGCTGCCCAGTTCAATGAACACCGATTTGGTCCGCGTGTGCTCGAACAGTGCCTCGATGCCGTTCTCCTGGCCGATACCAGACAGCTTGCTGCCGGAAACGGGCATTTGAGGCGGCACCTGGCCCCAGGTATTGACCCAGCAGATACCCGCCTCCAGCGCGTGCACGATACGGTGCGCCTGGGAGATGTTCTGGGTTACCACGCCGCCCGCCAGGCCTAGTACCGAGGCATTGGCACGCGCGATCACCTCTTGCTCGCTGTCGAAGGTCAACAGGCTCATCACCGGCCCGAATATCTCTTCCTGAACAATCTGCATGTCGTCGCTGCAGTCCGTAAACACAGTCGGAAGCAAGTAACTGCCTGCCGCGAACGCCTGCCCTGCCGGCAGGTGCCCGCCACACAGCAATGTCGCGCCGGCGTCGCGACCGCTTTGAATGTAGGCCAGCACTTTCTCGCGGTGCGCCTGGCTGACCAAAGGGCCGAACCGCGTGCGCGGGTCACTGGGGTCGCCAATCGCAATATTTTCAACCCGTTTCAGGATTGCGCGCTGCAGCCTGGCCTGGATAGCGCGGTGCACGAACACCCGCGTACCACTGGTGCACACCTGGCCGCTGCTGAAGAAGTTCGCCATTACCGCAATATCTGCCGCTCGCTCGATATCGGCGTCGGGCAGAATGATCAACGGTGATTTGCCACCCAGTTCCATGGTGACCTTCTTCAGTGTGCCGGCGGCGCTGGCCATCACTTTCATGCCGGTCGCGACGCTCCCGGTGAACGAAATCTTGGCGATATCTGGGTGCTCGCTGAGCGCCTTGCCCACGGCCTGATTGCCTTGCAGCACATTGAACAACCCTGCGGGTACGCCAGCCTCGACCAGCAGTTCGGCCAGGCGCAAGGTGGACAAGGGCGTCAACTCGCTGGGCTTGAACACCATGGCATTGCCAGCCGCAAGCGCGGGCGCCAGCTTCCACATGGCGATCTGAAGGGGGTAGTTCCAGGCGCCCACCCCGGCCACCACACCCAGCGGTTCTCGTCGGGTATAGGTGAACGCTGTTTCGCCTACAGGTGACTGCCGGCCTTCGATAGCCGCCATCAAGCCGGCAAAATAGCGCATGACCGCTACCCCGCCTTTGATGTCGACCCTGGAGGTATCGAAGATTGGCTTGCCGGTATCGAGGGTTTCCAGCTGCGCCAGTTCGTCATTGCGCAGCAAGATCAGCTTGGCTGCATCCAGCATTATCGCAGTGCGCTCAGCCACCGGAAGCTTGACCCACTCGCGTTGCGCCGCGCTGGCCGACAGCACGGCGTCGTCGACCTGCCCTGCGCTGGCTTGCTCGACAGTGGCCAACAGCTGGCCGTTGGCTGGGTTGATCGAGTCGAATGTGCTGCAACCGCTGGCGTAGACCTGCCTGCCATCGATGAACTGCCCTATGGTTCTGTGCATGTTGGTGATCCTCTTGCTCAGGCAGGCTGAGTACGGGCCGGCAGGAATTTGCCATAGTGGTGCGCTACGCCAAGGTCCTTGGCAAACCCACCGTCCCTGGCATAGGCCACTCGCCCATTGACCAACGTGGCCAGCACTGCCTGGTCGTTGCGGTTGACCAACCGCCTGAGCGGGGTGTTTTCGATGAGGTCTTCGCTGACCGCGTCCAGGTCACTGTTCAAGCCCTGGGGATCAACGATGGCGATATCTGCCCGGGCGCCCGGCCTCAGCCTGCCTGCGTCCAGCCCGTACCAGTCGGCCAGTTCGGAAGTGACACGCGCCACCCCCTCGCCCACGCTCATGAAGTGGTTACCTTCCAGGTGGGCATCGCGGATATATTTCAGGAAGCGCAACGGGAAATTGTAGAAAGCCAGGCCACGAATATGCGCCCCGGAATCAGCGAAGCCGACATGGACGCTGCGGCTGCGCATGAGTTTGTGCATGACCTCGACCCGGCTGTTGCCCATCAGCGTGGTCCAGACAAGCTCGGATTTGTACTGCACCGCCAGATCGAGGAAGCAGTCGATAGGGTCCTGCTCGCGCGACCTGGCGATTTCGCCGAAATTGCGGCCAATCAGGTTTGGGTCCGGGCAGGCTGTGACATAAGCGTCGGAAAAGTCGCGTTGCCAGAGCCCTACTTTCAATACGCTGCCCAAACCCTGTTTGAATAATTCACGGAACTCGGGCTTGGTGGCTTCTGCGTACTGGTCCTCTTCGTTCTTCAGGTTGCGCAGCACCAGGCCGCCGGCAAATTCGTCGAAATTGTTGAAGTTCAGCCCCGCGCTGTAGACCCGCAGTGGCGCCGGTAGAAACTGCCATTTGAGGTTGCCGCGCAGCAGCTTTTGGGTAACCCAGCCACTCAGGCGAACCATCTTCTGCAGACTGGGCTTCACCTTCAGGTCCAGGGCCGTGAGCAACGTGGTTTTCAGCTTTGGCCGGAACCAGCCCGAGGCAGCGAACATCAGGCGTACCGCACTGGAGGGCTCGGCCACATCCGGGGCGCCCTGCAGGATCGCCCCGCGAGCGCGCAGCCGTTTGAACAGCCGGGCCATTTCGGCCCAGCTGGCAAAGGTCGAGGGCAGTGGGCGCGACCATGCACGTTCGCCGGCCACCCGGTCGATCTTGGTTTTCATGACCGACAGGCCAAGGAACCCTTGGTCCAAAGCTTCATCGAGCAGGGCCTCCATGCTGCGCAGTTCCTGCTCGGTCGGTGGCCGCGGCGTGGTGGCCTCGAGCAACCCCATGGCGGCAGCCCTGATATCGGAGTGGCCGATGTAGCACGCCACGTTCGGCCCTAACGGCAACCCTTCGAGGAAGGTGCGGTACTGGGCCGGCGATGACCAACGCTTATGTGTGGTCAGCAGGTCCAGTACATGATCATGCGGGATGGACTCCACACGGCTGAACAGATCCGCGCAATCCTGCGCCGAAGCTGAAACCATGCTCAGCGAACAAAGACCCGTCGCCACGGTGGTGACACCGTGGCGGATGGATTCTTTCAATGCAGCAGAACTCAATATCTCCGCATCGTAGTGCGAGTGCATTTCCAGAAAACCGGGCATCACCCAGCAACCTTTCGCATCCAGTACCGCTGCCGCCACTGCCGGGTCAAGTGCTGATGCACTGACGGCAACAACACGCCCGTCCTGGATGCCAACATCCGCCGCCACGCCATTGTGGCTGACGCCATCGAAGACCAGGCCGTTCTTGATGATCAGGTCATAATGCATATTATTGTTCTCACATTTTGACTACGCTTGTCATCAGAATACAGGCGCGACTTGCCCTGTCAAGTGTCATACTTGTGTTTACTTGAAAGCCTGCATCTGCGTTGTCAGTACTTGCAGCATGCGCGCAGCCGCCGAGGACAACCGGCGCCCAACACGCGTTACCACGTGGGCTTCGGCCGTCAGGAAAAGTGGATGGCCCACATCCCGGCACAGCAGTTCCCCAGCGTCCAGCTCTGCTTTTATGGCGAATGCCGGCAGGAAGGCGATACCCAGCCCTGTCTTGGCGAACTGGGTGAGCGTGGCGATCGAGTTGGTGGTCATCACCGGGTCGAACCTGACTTTCTCGGCAAGCTCCAGCACATCCACCAGTTGCCTGACGCCATGCGTGGAATAGGTGACCGCCAGCGGGTAGTCCAGCAACTCACGGGCACGCAGGGGTCCGTCGCCCTTGCGCAGCGGCGAGTCGGGGCTGAAGATCACTTTCATCGGCTGCACACGGCAGGCGCGAGAGACCAATTTGGGGTGGGTCGGCGGGTTGTAGACCAGCCCGATCTCGGCGTCGTCTTCCAGTACCTTGCGAATCAGCTCGTTGGTACCCGCCGAGTCGAGGCTGATTTTCACGCCTGGGTAGGCTTTGCAGAACCGCGGCAAGGGGCCGTTGAGGATGTCGTTGACGAACCCCTCACCCAGAACCAGGCTCACGTGGCCGGTTTTCATCTCCCGAAGCGACTGAAGCCGGCCCAGAAGGTCACCGAGATGCGCCTCCTGTTCGCGGTGAAACTCGATGACCTGCTTGCCCGCCTCCGTCAGCGCCACGCCCCGGCCACGCCGCTCGAGCAATACCGTCGCCAGTTCGGCCTCCAGCAACTGGATCTGCCGGGTGACCGCCGATGGGGCGACGTTCAGCAGGTCGGCAGCCGCGCGAATGCTGCCGCAACGGGCAGCTTCGTGGAAATAGGCAATGCGTGAAAGGTTGATCAGTCGACTCATGCCGCACCCTCGTTGATCTAACAATCAGAACAAAAAACAAGCTGACATTGATTGTAGTCACTTTTTAGGCGTCATAGCATCAACCCGGCAGGTGTACCTGCAGCCTTGCAGAACTTCAATAATGCAGGCGGTTGGCCGCACGCGATGATTCAAACGTGGGCATTGGTGCTCGGCAAACTCGCGCCATCCACCGCCGCGCCCACCCAATGCCGATGTACTTTGAATGAAGACCATAAGATGACTTCTGCTAATTTTTGCACTGCCTACCCATGGGTCGAGCGGCTCATCAGCATGGATACAACGAGCGCGCTGTCGAACTTGGGGTTGATAGAAGTGGTGCGCGACTACTTCAAGTCTTACGGTATCGACAGCACGCTCATCTACGACCGTGACGGGCGCAAGGCCAACTTGTTCGCCACGGTCCCTGCGTGTGACGGGTCTACGACCGGCGGGTTGGTCTTGTCCGGCCATACCGATGTGGTTCCGGTCACCAGCCAGGCCTGGGCGTCCGACCCTTTCTCACCGACCGTACGCGACGACAAGCTGTACGGACGTGGCGCATGCGACATGAAGGGCTTCATTGGAGTCGCTCTGGAACAGCTGCCGAACATGCTGCGCACCGCGTTGAAAGCGCCGCTGCATTTTGCGCTGTCCTATGATGAAGAAATCGGCTGTGCCGGTGCCCCCTCGATGGTGCAAGACCTGGTCAAGCGCGGCGTTGCACCGCAGGGTTGCATCGTTGGCGAGCCCACCGGCATGGGCATCGTCGTTGCCCACAAGGGCATCAATGCCTACCGCTGCAAGGTCAAAGGGCATGCTGCGCACTCGTCGCTGCAACCGGCCGGGGTGAATGCCATCGAGTATGCCGCGCGGCTGATTACCTTCATCAGCGACCTGGCACGGCAGTCTTCGCATCACGGCCCGTTCGATGAGGGTTTCGACGTACCGTTCAGTACCGCGCAAACAGGCACGATCAGTGGCGGCATAGCAATCAACACGATCCCGGAACACTGCGAGTTTCAGTTCGAGTTCCGCAACCTGCCAGGCGTCGACCCCGAATCGATATACGCAAAAATAACCCGCTACGCCGAAGAGGTGCTGCAGCCGGAGATGAAGTCACGCGTGCATACCGCAGGAATCGTCTTCGAGAAAATCTCCAGGGCACCCGCATTGAGCCCCAGCGAAAAAGAAGCAATCTGCACGCTGATTGCCGGCTTGCGGCAAGACACCCGCGTACGCCGGGTTTCCTATGCCACCGAGGCAGGCTTATTTCAGGAAGTTGGCGTGCCCACCATCGTTTGTGGGCCCGGCTACATCGAGCAGGCACACAAGGCCAATGAATACGTGTCGCTCGAGCAACTGGACCTTTGCAATAGCTTCCTGAACAAGCTGGTGCTCAGCCAGCAGGTTTGACACTGGCTGGCGGCCTTGACCGATCAATAACAACAAGGAAAACACGATGGGTGAGTTGCGCACGGATTTGAAAATGCAGCGCTGTGACCACGGGCCTGGCACCCGTGTAGGCGGGGGTTTCATTCTAGCCATGGCACTGTCACTGCTTGGCGTCTGGCTGGCGGTATTCGCCCCCATCCAAGTACTGCTTGCCCAGCAGATGGAAATATTGGCGCCCAACTCGAAAGAAAGCGCGCTGGGCATGGTGATGGGCATTGGCTCGGCCATCGCACTGGTCGCACAGCCTGTCATCGGCTTTCTGTCGGACAGAACCCGCTCAGTGTTCGGCCGCCGTCACCCGTGGAACTTTCTCGGCATTGTCGTCGGCGCGCTGGCACTTTACATGCTGGGCAAGCAAACGACCTGGACGGGCATCGTCGTTTATTGGGCCTTGGTACAAGTGGGCACCAGCGGGGTGTTGTGTGCAATCACCGCTGCAATACCGGACCGCGTGCCAGTTGAGCAACGGGCCATTGTCAGCGCCTGGAATGGCGTGATGTTGTCCGTGGCAGTTGTACTGGGCGCCGTCATCACCACCACGCTGGGTGTCGGCATAGCGCAAAGCTACACCGTCGTCGCGGCCATATTCGTGGTGCTTTCAATGCCATTTGTGTTGTTTACCGATGATCCGCTGGGGCAGCAGGTGCACACCGGTGAATGGCGTTGGAAGGCGTTCTTTTCGGCCTTCTGGATCAGCCCCAGAAAGCATCCGGATTTTGCCTGGGCATGGTCGACGCGCTTTCTGGTCGGCCTCAGCAGCGCCACGGGTACCCTGTTCTTTCTGTACTTTCTTCGCGACGGCCTGCGCTATGAGGCGCTTTTCCCGGGTGAGCGGGCCGAAGACGGCTTGCTGAAGCTGGTGCTGATCTATACCGCTGCCGTGGTGGTCACCGCTTTCGCCTGCGGGGCCATATCGGATCGAACCGGCCGGCGCAAAGCCATCGTGACGGTGTCGGGGATGATCATGGGAGTGGCTTCGCTGTTGTTGGCCTTCTGGCAGAACTGGCCGATGGCTATGGTTTCCTCAGCGGTACTCGGTGTTGGCTATGGTGCCTATGTCGCCGTCGATCAAGCGCTCATCAGCCAGGTGCTGCCCAGTTCGGCGGACCATGCCAAGGACCTGGGGATCATCAACGTTGCCATCGTCGGGCCACAGATCCTCGCCCCTGCCCTGTGCGCCATGCTGGTGACCCAGTTCGGAGGCTACCCTGCCCTCTACATGTTTGCAGGCCTGGCAGGCTTGATGGGCGGGCTGCTGGTGCTGAAAATCAAAAGTGTCCCCTGACGCAACAGGGCGCATCGGGGCATGCACACTTGGCGGTTGTCAGGCACCAGAGGCCTGACAACCCCTCATTTCCCACCGTGCACTTGTCGGCTACGTACCAGCGCTGCTACTGCCTGCTGCATTTCCTGCCTGGCCACGCGACTGACGCCCATCATGTTCGCAAACCCATGAATGAGCCCAGCCGCCCTGCGCAGGGTCACGTTCACCCCAGCGGCCGATAACAGGTGCGCATACGCCTCACCTTCATCGCGAAGTACATCGAACTCGGCGGTGGCAATATACGTTGGTGGCAGCCCTTCAAAACTGTCGGCCAGCAACGGCGACACAGCCGGCTTGCTGTAGGCCCGGCTGGGCACATACAGCTCACGCGCCCAGTTCATCTGGTCCGCAGTCAACACATAGCCTGTTTCGAACAGCGAATAGGACGTCGACCTGTTTTCGTTGTCCAGGACCGGGTAGAACAGCAGTTGGAAGTCGGGCAAGCGCCGTTTCTGCTCTCTGAGCGTGTAGCACAACGCGGCAGCAATATTGCCGCCCGCGCTGTCGCCCGCCACGGCAATGAATGCGCCAGGCGTATTGGCCGCCTGCATTTCCTTCAGCACATGCTCATAGGCTGCCAGTGCGTCATCGATGGCGGCAGGAAATGGATGCTCGGGTGCCAGCCGGTAGTCCACCGACAGTACGTGCAGCCTGGCTTCGCGCGCCAGATACCGGCAGATACTTTCACAGCTTGCCAGGCTTCCGGATACCCAGGCGCCACCGTGGAAGTAAATGAGTACGCCCTGCGCGCAGTCGTTCGTTACGAACGTCTTGACTGGAACAGGCCCGCCCTGCCCGTCGATCGTGAAGCTTCGCTCCAGGTCGACAGGTGCATCACAGCCGCCAAACACCCAGGCGTCATGGTCGGTCTGTTTGCGCACTTTATCCAGGGGCTGGTGCTGCGGGCGGGCAAGCTCGCGATCCCCCATCAGCCTGAGAAACATCGCCACTTCGGCGCTTAACACGTGACCCGGCTGGTTGAGTCGAGACCCGCCAATGGCAGATTGCAAGCGATGGGGTAGCCTGCCCAACGCCTCGACGACCCACTTCATGCCGACCTGGCTGACTGGCCTCTTCATGGATTCCCCACTCCCAGAATCAACGCCTCGATAGAAATACAGGCGAAACTGGCTAATCTTATGAGGCACCCTAAAGGGCTACAAGCAGAGGGCTGCAGAGATGCGTTCTAATTAGTAGAGCGCGGCGGGCCTGTCGGCAGTCACCTGGGCGGCGGCACTCAACTTGCTGTCAGGTCGCAGGGCGAGCCCCCTGCGAGTCCTGTGCAATAGCGTCAGTTGACGCGCTCGGTGTAGCCCTGAGGCAGTTGCCCCGGCGCGGCATTGATGACGCTGTCGTTATCGGTACCCACATCTTCCATATAGGTGATCTGGGCGAATTCGGCGATGATCACATAGGGATAAGCCGGGCCTTCATCGCGGAATCTATGCATGTCTTCGATGAATTCGTTTTGATAACAAATGGTTTTTTCCGGGTGCTGGCCTTCGCCAGCGATCCATTGCGGAAAGAAAATGGTGCCGTGCAGAATCCGGCGCGACAGGTCGAATGAAAGGCTGACGCAAGTGCCGGTTGGCTCATGCCAATCGACCTTGAACAAGTCCGGCGCCAACTGCACCAGGTTCATGGGCTGGTGGGTAACCCAGCGACCGCCAACCAGTCCTTGGTGGATACGATAGTCACAGGTTTTTTCATTGCGTGCATACCATTCGTACTTCCATCCATTGGCATAGGTGTAGATGAAATGCCGACCTA
This sequence comes from Pseudomonas sp. MB-090624, assembly GCF_003205245.1. NCBI lineage: Bacteria > Pseudomonadati > Pseudomonadota > Gammaproteobacteria > Pseudomonadales > Pseudomonadaceae > Pseudomonas > Pseudomonas sp. MB-090624. The sequence continues at coordinate 24,571 of NZ_QJRK01000036.1, forward strand.
CGAAGCTGGAAAAATCTTGAACGGGCTCAGACGATACTGAAGCGTTGCTCATTGTAATCTCCACGATAATCGTTAGACATACATAGCTAGCCGATTATAGGCGGCGGTCCGCGAGTTTGCGCTGAACACAGCGGCTCAAGCTGCCCACACCCGCAGATTGCCGGCGCGCGAGACCGGGCAGCGCAGGCCAGGCCTTCTTTGATCGCGAGGTGCTTGCTAACATCCCCACTCAACAGCCGTGGTGCCATCAGAAAGATGCTCAGAATCCTCAGGGAACAACAATTCAAGAAAGCGTTCCGAAAACTGGGCGGCAAAGCCGCCGGAGGTTCTGGTTCCTTCAGCGCCCGTGCCTGCGCAACCATTGAGCAAGGTGTAAGCCTTGGACACGTCAAGGTAGAGTCGCCGTCGGTGACCATCGGTGCCCACACCTACATCAGGAGTGGCAGCACGTTATCCGTGATTTCTGCGATCGGCCGTTTTTGCTCGATCGGATCCGACTGCACACTGGGCCAGGAAAAGCATACCCACCCAACCGATTGGGTAAGCACGCACCCCTTCCAGTATGAAACGGGAGGCTTGTCCTATTCTCCAGCGCTTTCCTGGGTCACCATGGGCCACGATGTCTGGGTCGGGCATGGCGCGACCATTTTGGAAGGTGTAGAGGTAGGCACGGGGGCAATCATTGCCACACGGGCAGTGGTGACAAAAAACGTGCCCCCCTATGCGATCGTTGGCGGAAACCCAGCCAAGTTCATCAAATACCGGCATAGCGCTGAAGTCATTGAGCGGCTGCTTGCAAGCCAATGGTGGAACCTGGATGTCGAGTACCTCAAACGCCTGCCCATGAACGACGCCGAGGCGTTTCTCAAGGCGATTGAAAATGGTGCACCCGCCGCCCCAGTACACTACTCGAAACTCTCCATCGCCAAGCGCAGGGTGCAAGAAGTGCCGTAGTGGATTGCAGCTTTATCAAACTTCGCCGATGGCCTTTGCGTTTGCGCGTCGAAGCTACTGATGAAGTAACGGCTTGATTTCCCGATTACATGAAGTTGCCCGAGTACAGCCCCACAACGGCATTTGCTTACTGGGAGCCCAGGTAGTAGCCCGTCGCGACGAGCAGATGACCGGTTTTACGCAGTAGCGCATATTTGTCTTCCACCTTGCCGGTCACCGGGTTACGCCAGCGGTAGCCGTACCCCCCTTCAGATCGACTCTTCATCATCTCGAGAATGGGCGCGCCGACCGGCTTGCCCTCGGGATCCTTGATGGTGGTGAACTCGACACCCAGCAACCTGCGGTTGTAGCCATGAGCCACGTAGCGACCATTGCGCAGATCGATGATGAAGAGATACAGGTCATCCTCATTGAAACGCGCGGACAGGTTGTTGATAGCCTGCAGGGTGGCTTCGGGCTCGAGCTCGATAGCTTCGACTGCGCGATTCAGAAACGCCTTGGCCTGGTCAGCCGTTGCGCGCGGTAGGTACATGCCAACGGCCAGTACCCGATCGCCCACGCGCTGGAAGAAAACCCGCTTGCGTTCAACTCTGCCGTCTTGCGCGTTCATCCAGCGGTATTCTGCCGATAGCACTTGCCCCTCGTCACCAGACAGTGCCTTGCGAAATCCTGCGCGAACCTCTGGCTCGAAGGCCTGGGTCACATCCCGACCAATCCAGGTGGCCGACGTCCCGCCGCTCGCCAAGAGCGTACCGTTGGTATCGACCACGAACACATAATGCTCATTATCGATGAACTCGCCTTGGCGGCTGAATGCAGCAAAAGCGATATCGCCCTGCACGCAGTAGTATTCCACCGCGCGCTGGAGCAACTGCCGAGCGCGTTGCTGTTCATCGGCCTTCGCCGAACCATAGCTCAGTAATAACAAGGCGCTGCACAAGCATGCAATCAAACGCATATTCCAATTCTCCTATACGCCCAGACGTACGAGCAATGCATACAGAAACCCGGTCGGGTTCACTTTGAATCAGTTAGCACAGAGGCCGGGGCCTCGATGCGTCCCACACCTATCGCCACAACTCCACGTGGGTCATGCATCAGGGCAAGATAGGGCGAATGGTCCGAAAACCGACATGCGACGTCGCCAAGTCAGCTTCCTGGCGTTCCCTGGCAGCCGCGCGGTAGCGAGCACAGTAGTTGCCCGAGCACAGATATGACCCCCCTTTGATAACCCTGGACGATGATCGGCCTGAGACTGCTCGCAACTGCCCGGGGTCGCCATTGGCATGGCCCATCAAGGGGCCCCACTGTTTATCGGTGGTCCACTCCCAGACATTGCCGATCATGTCGAACAAACCAAAGGCATTAGCCGCGAAACAGCCAACCGGGGCCAGGCCGGCGTACCCGTCTTCGCCAATATCAATCAGCGGAAATGCGCCCTGCCAATAGTTGGCAGCGGGCTTCCCATCTTCATCCAGCGGCAGCTCGCCCAAGCGCTGGGAAGAGCCGCCTGCACGCGCCGCGTACTCCCACTCGGCCTCACTTGGCAACCGGTTGCCACGCCAGTTTGCATAGGCCTGGGCATCAGCCAGGGTCACTAAGGTGACAGGCCGCCCATCCAGGGCGGCAGGGGCAGCATCGGGGCCCTCAGGGTGGCGCCAGTCAGCGCCCTTGACCAGCCTCCACCAGTTCAAAGGGGTAATGTCTTGGGCGCCGTTCCGTGGCGGGCTGAATACGGCGGCCACACCCGCTCGCTCAGCTTCGGTGACATAGCCTGTGGCGGCCACGAAGACACCGAATTGCGCACGAGTGACCTCGGTACGATCAATCCAGAAGTCGCCAACATCCACGGCTCCCAAAGGGCGCTCATCCGGATACCCCCTTTCGTTGCCTGGTGTGAAACGCCCCCCACTTATACGGATCATGCCGGCCAGTGGTTCGCTTTCCCAGCTGTTGGGCAAACCGTCATAAGCCTCGCATGTGGTGCGACTGCCCAGCACCGGTGCAGGACGAGGCCATACCACGGCCACCGCCAACACAACGCCCGCCAGAATAAAACCGCTGTTCCACCAACGCTTCATGGTTTGGCGGCTTGCGGTGGGGCAACCACGCCTACTTGACGCGCATAAGCCTGCCAGGCCTGTTTGAGCCGCTCCATGGTCTGCGGCTGGCTATCTGCCAGGTCGTGCTGCTCGCCACGGTCGCGGGACAGGTCGAAAAGCTGCCAACGCAGAGGCTGGGGTGCCTCGCCCGGCTTCGCCCACGGGACCAGGCCCAGCAACTTCAAATCGCCTTCCCGGTAGTAGCGGCTGCCGAACAACTCGCCCGCCATGACTCCGTCATGACGCGCTTTGCCCTGAAGCATCGGCAGCATTGAGCGACCCGTGATGGGATGCTTGGCCTGGCCGTGATAGGTATCACCTGGATCAGGCAAAGATGCCAGGGCGAGAAAGGTCGGCGCCAGATCATCGACGCGCGCCACGCTGCGCTCCAAACCTTGGCGCCGCAGGCTGACAGGAAGCTGGACGATGGCAGGAACGCTGATGCCGCCCTCGGCAGTGGTACCCTTGAACAGACGCATCGGCGTCGCGCTGACCTCCGCCCAACGCAGCCCATAGTCGATCTGCGAGCCGCGACGCCCTATGTTTTCCAGGCTGTTGTCGGTGTCTGGGCCTGCAGGGTAGAACACCTCATGGCGCTCCCCTGCGGCGCCGTTATCAGACATGAACACGATCAAGGTGTTGTCCAGCTGTCCGCTCTCGCGCAGATAGTCGAGCAACCGACCTATGTTGTGATCAAGGTTGTCCACCATGGCAGCGTAAATCTCCATCTTGCGGGCCTCGACCTGCCGCTGCTGCGCATTCAGCTCTTTCCAACCTGGTAATTGCGCAGTTACCGGCAGTGGTGCCGCCGCCTGGAAATCAGCCGGCATCAAACCCTTCTCTTTCATCCGCGCAACACGCGCCGCCCGCACTTCGTCGTAGCCGCCGTCATAGCGACCGCGGTATTTATCGAGGTAAGGCTCAGGCGCCTGCAAAGGCCAATGCGGCGAGGTGAAGGCGGCATAAGCAAAGAACGGCTTGTCGCTACCCTCACCCGCTCTGAGGTAGCTGATCAGCTTATCGGTATAGAAATCGGTGGAATAGAAATCTTCCGGCAGCTCCACCGGCTGGCCGTTTTCACGGTAGGTAATCTGCTCGATCTTCGCTTTGGATCCGGGAGTGGGCTTGAAGTGCACGCCACCGCCCTCAAGCAGCGTGAACGACTGCTCGAAACCACGTCTATCAGGCCCTTGTTCGGGCGCCAGCCCCAAGTGCCATTTGCCCACCATGCTAGTGCGATAACCACCATCACGCAGCAGCTGCGCGATGGAGTGTGCCTGTTGATTGAGATAGCCCTCGTAACCCGGCTTGCCTCGCTGGAAGGGCTGGATGGCTTCGCCCATGGTACCCAGGCCTGCCAAATGGTTATCTGTGCCGGACATCAGCATGGCTCGGGTCGGCGAACAGGTCGGCGCCGCGTACATGCTGGTCAGTTGCAGGCCATTGACGGCCATGCGATCAAGATTGGGCGTTTCGATCTCGCCACCAAATGCACCCAGGTCGGAGTAACCGAGATCGTCCGCGACGATCAGCAGAATATTGGGCCGGTCGGCTGCCACTACGCTGGCACTTGCCAGGCAAATCGCGACGGTCAGTAAGGCAGAAAGGCGCACGGCAAACTCCTTTTTATTCTTCGAAGATAGCCACGGCGCGCACAAAGCCCGCTGAGGCATGCTTGATCTTGTAGGGGAAACACGAAACCTGGAAACCGTTGGCCGGCAAGCTGTGCAAATTGGCGAGCTTTTCCATCTGGCCGTAGCCGATATCCCGCCCGGCCTTGTGACCCTCCCAGATCAACGAGGCATCGCCCGTTTCGTCGAAACGCTGCCGTGTATATTTGAACGGGGCATCCCAGCTCCAGGCGTCGGTCCCGACCACCCGTACCCCGCGTTCCAACAAGTACAGCGTGGCTTCGCGCCCCATACCGACACCGGCCTCCAGGTACCCTGGCTGACCGAACAGGCTGCCTGCGCGGGTGTTGACCAGCACGATGTCCAGCGGTTGAAGATGATGCCCGATGCGGTCCAGCTCAGCCTCGACCTGGGACGCGCTCACCACATGCCCATCAGGGAGATGACGGAAGTCCAGTTTGACGCCTGGTTGCAAGCACCACTCCAGCGGCAGCTCATCGATACCGAATGCCGGCTGACCGCCATTTGTGGTCGACGCATAGTGCCAAGGCGCATCCATGTGCGTGCCACTGTGAGTGGTGATGTCCAGCCGCTCGGCGGCCCAGGATTCATCGCCCGGCATTTGCTCCTTGCGCAAGCCTGGAAACATCGCCGCCATCTCTGGCCAGCCCTGCTGGTGATCCATGTAAACGATCTTCGGCAGCAAGGGCGGCGGGTCGGTGTAGGGGTTGTTGTCGAGTGTGACGGACAAATCGACCAGGCGACGCTTCTTCTGGCTCATGATGGTGCTCCTGCAAGAGACGGGACGGGACGACGCGCTCGTGGCGTCGCGGGCAGATTCAGGGCATTGCGCAGCAGCGCGGCTGCGGACCCGTCGTGGTGGAAACCGAGGGCCTTGGCCTGCGGTGTGCGCAGCGGCGGATAACAGCCGAAGCGTGCCTCCAGTTCAGGCTCCGGAGCGAAGCTGAGCAGGCTGCGTGGCTCTTCGCCAAAGCAGATCGACAGCGCGTCCAGCACCTGCTCGATCGATAGCTGTAACACGGGCAACTGAATAACCCGGCTCGCCAGTTCGCCTCGCAATTCAGCGGCGTGCACTAAGTTGTCCACACAACAACGAACCGACATCCACCAGGCCGTGGCTTGCGCTGAAACTGGGCACACATAGTGTTCGCCTGCCGCAAACGCCTGCAGCAGATCGCTCATGAAGGCCGACTTCAGCCCCCGCGACTGACGCGCACGGGCGACGATACCGGGCAAGCGCAGCGCAACTCCATCCACCTCACCACGCCGAGCCAGGTCGACGAGCTGAGATTCGACGATGAGTTTGTGGGTGGCGTACGACGACTGCGGCAGACAGGCTGATGCCTCGTCCATGCGCAAAGCAAGATTGCTGCCGTATACCGCGATGCTACTGGCGTAAACCAGACGGGGCGCACGGTCTGCATTACGCAACTGATGCAGCAATTCCAGGCTGGCCCTCAAGTTAACTTCGTAGCCCTGCTCGTAATTCGCCTCGGCAGCACCGCCTGGCACGCTGACCAAGTGGAACACGACATCGACACCGTCAGCGAGCGCGCGCCGCACCAACGCGGTATCGGCCACACTGCCGCAATATCGGCGGATGCGCTTGTCCTCGGGAAAGCCGTCCAGGCTTTGGTCCAGCAGCAGCAAAGCCTCTACAGGCTGGCCGCAAAGCACGCCATCGGCCAGCAGGCGCAGTGAGAGCTCGCGCCCGACGAATCCGTTGGCACCGGTGATCATCACTCGCATGGGGTTACCTCCTGCACCACACGCTGGTCCAAGGCACCGAACAACGCGCTGCCGTCGGCACAGCGTGCTTCCATGCGGATGCGATCACCAAAACCCATGAAACCTGTGCGTGGTGCACCTTGCTCAATCATCTCGATGGCCCGTCGCTCGGAAATGCAGGCCGAGCCGACGCTGCGGTCACGGTTAGAGACCGTACCTGAACCAATCAGCGTGCCGGCACTCAGCCGTCGAGTCAGCGCCGCATGGGCAATCAACTGATCGAAGCCGAAATGCATGTCGCCGCCATGCGGATGCCCAAACCACTCACCATTCCATTCGACCTGCAACGGTAGGTGCACGCGCGCATCGCGCCAGCTCGCACCCAACTCGTCGGGGCTCACCGCCACCGGCGCAAAGCTGGAGGACGACTTGGCTTGGACGAAGCCAAAGCCAGTGCGCATTTCACGCGGCGCCAGTGCGCGCAGGCTGACGTCATTGACCTGCAGCAGCAATCGGATGTGCTGACGCGCCTGCTCGGCCGTGCACCCCATCGGTACCGCGTCGACCAGAACGGCGAATTCACCCTCGAAGTCGATACCATGGGCCTCGCTGGGCAGGGAGATGTCCTGACGCGGACCTAGAAAGTCATCGCCCGCACCTTGGTACATCAGCGGCGTGTGCGCTACCCCTTCGATAGGGTCAAGGTTGAACGCACGTTGCATTAGCTCGCTGTGGCTGAGAAAGCACGACCCATCCAGCCATTGCCAGGCGCGCGGTAGTGGTGCCATCACTTTTCCTGCGTCGAAATCGAACGCGCCCTTCAAGTTGCCGCGGTTCAGTGCGTCATAGCGACATTGCAGCGCGTGCTCCACACTCGACCAATGGTCGATAGCGGCCTGCAGAGTCGGCGCAAGATCGGCGGCACTCACAGCGCGCGTCAAATCGCGCGAGACCAACAGCAGACGGCCATCACGAGTGCCGTCATTCAACGTTGCCAATTTCATTCGACCAGCTCCCTTAATTCATCGGCATAGCGGCCATCGAGCAGGATGAAGACCATGCGCGCCATCTGCTCGGTACGGTTACTCCACGCATGATTGGTACCGCGCTGCACCACGATGTCGCCGCGCTTGAGGTGAACATCCTCACCGTCGAGCACCAGCCAAACCTCGCCTTCGGTGACAATGCCGTAGTCCAAGGTCTCGGTGCGGTGCATCAGCTTATGCTTCGAGTCTGGCTTGCCGGTGCCGGCCTGCGCTTGACCGATCTCGGCGAACGCGGCGGCAGCCTCCTCGGCGCTAACCTGGTTCTGCAGGCTGTCCGGTGGAATGTCGACCACCCGGATGACACTGCCTGATGCAGCGGGACCGAGCTGCAAAGGTTTATTCGTGGGATCCCCAGAATTATCCAGAGATGCTGGGCTGTCGTGGCTGCTCCATACCTCGTAGAACACCGTGCCGGGCACGGCCTTGAGCGGGAAGTTATTGGGCGTTTCACCCGCCATGGCGACAACAGCGCGGCCGTTGCCGTCATGGCCCGTGACGATGCGCCGGAATGCAGGAAGTGTTTGCATACGAAGACTCCTAGGCCGTGGACTCACAGCACCTGACAAACTTGCTCGAAGGGCAGTCGCGGCCCAGCCGGGCGCAAGCCCTCTGCATCGCCATAACCCAGGCTGCAAAGGAAATTGCTGCGCCAGCGTCCGTCCGGGAAAAATGTGGCGTCTACCCGGTCCGCATCGAAGCCGGACATCGGCCCGCAATCCAGGCCCAGTGCCCGGGCGGCGAGCATCAGGTAGGCACCCTGCAAGCTACTGTTTCGAAGGGCCGCAACGAAGGTCGACTGGGGGTCATCGCGATAAACAGCCGCAGCGTCATAAAGCGGAAACAGCTCGGGTAGGTGCTCGAAGAAGCGGCTGTCCCAAGCGACGATGACCGTCACGGGTGCATGCAGCACCTTCTCGCCGTTGTGCCCCTTGAGCGCTGGCAACAGCTTGTGCTTGGCCTCGGTGCTGGCCAGGAATACAAAGCGCGCCGGGCAACAGTTGTTGCTGGTCGGTCCCTGCCGCAGCAGCTCGTACAGCCGATGTAGCAGCTCGGTAGGCACCGGGCGATCTTGCCACTGGTTATGCGAGCGGGCCGTCAAAAACAGTTGGTCAAGCGTCGTGGAGTCGGGCAGATAGGTCATGGACAACCTCTACGGGTCAGGCAAGCGCAGCGGCCGATTCGGCCAAGGCGCGGAATACGCGATGCAAAACAAGGCAGACCAGCGCCAGCACGAATTGCATGATGGCGATCCAGACCAGCACTGTTGGCAAGGCGGCAAGCTGGCCGCCTGTGAAGGCAATCACCACCAATGGGCTGAGGAACTCCCCGGCGAACAGTGCCGCCGTGAAGCCGCCCGCTGCCCGGCCGCGCTGGGCAAAGCTGACCTTGCTCATTACCCAAGTGATCAGGGCCGGTAACATCAGGCCAACTCCGAGCCCGTTGACCAGCACGGCGACAATGACCCACCCATGGCTACCCGCCTTCGCCATCAGCAAACCGCCCAGCCCGGCGGTGGCGAATGCCAGCAGCATCACGGTCTGCCGACGCAGGCCTGTCAGCAGCCGGAAAAGCAGTGCACCGATCAGCACGCCAAGCTGGTTCGCGCCCATGGTCATGCCAATCTGCTGCGGGGCGTCCACCTGCAAGAGGGTAAGCAGATACCCCGCCTGTACCGGAACGATGAACAGGCTGATGCCGGCCAGGATGGTCAACGCATAGAGCGGCAACAGCGCATTCCATGGAAACCTCTCGGGCGCTGCCTGATGTGAGCTCGCCTCCAAGGGGCTTGGTTCCCAGAGACACCGGGCCATGATCGGCAGTAGAAGCACCCCGGCGGCATAGAGCATGAATGGCAAGCGCCAATCGTTCTGCCCCAAGGCACCGCCCAACGCGATGAACACCGCTGCCGAAAGCGAGGTGGCGACCATCTGCAACGCGAACAGCCGTTCACGTCGAGAGCCTTGGTAGTAGTCGCCCATCAGCGCGGTACAGCAGGTCATGATTCCGGCCTCCGCCAAGCCAAGTCCGGCCCGGCTGGCGACGATCGCCGGCAGCGACTCCAGCCACAAAGGCAACAGACCGCAAAGCGTGTACAGCATGAGCGAACCAAGCAGCAGGGGTTTTCGCCCCAGACGGTCAGCAATCATTCCGGCAAAAGGGGCCAGCAATGCGATCACTAGCGCCGGAATGGTCAACGCGATGGGCGTCAGAATCGCGACGCTCGGCGTGTCGGCGAAATGCTCCTGCATACGCGGCAGGATCGGCGCGATCAATACCGCCCCCAATACCGGCAGACAGCTACCGAACAGCAGCAGCGCGGATTGCGCGAGCCCCGCTTGGCGATCAGTGCTCATGGCTCACCTCATACGGCAGGATGCCCCAGAACATGGCGCCGTAAATGATGAGCCCCTCATGGAGGCTATTGAGCAGCAAGGTCAGTCGTTTCATTGGCGATGCCTATTGTTGTTTTGGAAAGTCGAGTTCAGCCATGGGCTACGCGTGGCGCAGGCATGACAGCATCTGCAGGTTGGGCATGTACCTCATGATCGGCCGCATGCTCGACCAACGGGGCATGGCGCTTGCCGACAGGAAGAAGGAAATAGGCCAGGGCCGGGAGCAACAGCAGCGCACCGACCATGTTCCAGACGAACATGAACGCCAGGAGAATGCCCATGTCGGCCTGGAACTTGATCGGAGAGAACGCCCATGTACCCACACCAATGGCCAGGGTGACGCCGGTCAGCATGACCACCTTGCCGGTCGAGAGCAGCGCACGGTAATAGGCCTGCGAAAGGCTTGCCCCCTCGCGCAAATGGCCGAGCATGATGCTCATGACATACAGCGCGTAGTCCACGCCGATGCCCACGCCCAAGGCGATGACCGGCAGCGTTGCGACCTTCACGCCAATCCCTAGCCAGACCATCAGCGCTTCGCAAAGGATCGAGGTGAGCATCAGCGGGATCACCGCGCACAGTGTGGCGCGCCAGGAGCGGAAGGTGATCAGGCACAGCAGAATCACCGCACCGTAGACCCAGAACAGCATCTCTCGGTTGGCCTGTTTCACAACAATATTGGTGGCCGCTTCGATACCCGCGTTGCCAGCCGCAAGCATAAACTGCACTTCTTCAGTGTCGTTGGCAGCAGCAAAGGCTTCGACATGATCCACCAGACGAGTCAGCGTCTCGGCCTTGTGGTCGGTGAGGTAAACATACAGGGTCAGCAGGTTGCACGCCTCGTTGTAGAGCCCTCGAGGTGCGCTGGCGGTGATCATGTTCAGCGTCGCCTGGTTGTTTTGCAGCTCGTACCACTTCGGACTGCCTTCGGACAGGCCGACCAGCATGCGACGATTGAGTAACGCCAGCGAATTGGTCGAATCCACGCCTTGCAGGCTGCGCAACTGCCAGTCCAACTGGTCGACCTTGCGCAGGATGTCGTAACGCGCACAGGCGCCCGCCGGTGTATGGACCATCACCGCGAACAAGTCGCTACTTGCGCCGTAGTGCCGAGTGAGAAAAGCATCGTCCTGGTTATAGCGCGAATCGGCTCGCAGTTCCGGGGCACCTGGGTCCAGATCGCCAACGCTCAGGTGCAGGCTGACCATGAAGCCCAGCACCGCCAATGCAAGGCTCACTGCCACGCACACGCCGGCCCAAGGACGACGGGTGAACAGATCGAGAAAGCGCCAGAAGGCGTGCCGTGCCTGGCCACACTGCTCGGCTCGCTCGCTCTTGAGGCTGAGTTGCGCGGCCTTCGGGCTGACCCCAACATAGGAGAGCAGCACCGGCAAGAGGATCAGGTTGGTGAAGATCAGCACTGCGACGCCCAAGCTGGCGATGATGGCGAGATCCTGAATCACCTGGATCTTGATGATCATCAGCACAGCGAAGCCCACAGCATCGCACAGCAGCGCAGTAAGACCGGCCAGAAACAGTCGTCGGAACGTGAAACGTGCCGCCACCAAGCGATGCATGCCACGCCCGATGTCCTGCATGATGCCGTTCATCTTCTGCGCGCCATGGCTCATTCCAATCGCGAACACCAGGAACGGCACCAACACCGAGTACGGATCCAGCTCGTACCCCAGCAAGGGCAGCAGGCCAAGCTGCCAGACCACCGCCACCAGTGAGCAGATGACCACCAGCAGTGTGCTTCGTACGCAGCGGGTATAGCTGTAGAGCACAACCGTGGTGATCAGGATCGCGGCGGCGAAGAACAGCAGAATTTGCTCCAGACCTGCAATCAAGTCGCCGACCTTCTTGGCGAACCCGGTCACGTGAATGGCAATGCTGTCGCTCTGAAAGCGGCTGCGCAGTTCCTCGATCTGGGAAGATAGTTGTGCATAATTCAGCGGCTGACCGTCGGCAGTGCTCGCCAACAGAGGGACGTAGATAATGCTGGAGTGCTGATCGAACGATACCAACTGGCCAATCTCGTTGGACAGTTGCACGTTGCGTCGCAGTTCTGCCAGCGAATCAGGCCCGCCGTCGTATTGATCAGGGATCACCGGCCCCCCGTCCAGGCCCTCCTCGGTCACCGATACCCAGCGTGTGGCGGGAGTCCACAACGACTTCATGAAAGCACGGTCAACGCCAGGAAGCAGGTAGATCTGATCGCTCAGCGCCTGCAAGGTCTTCATGTAGTCGGCGTCGTAGATATCGCCTTTTTTATTGGCGACAGCAATACGCAGCGCGTTACCGAGGCCAGACAACTCCTTCTGGTTCTCCAGATAGTTGACGATGTAGGGGTGCCCGGTGGGAATCATTTTTTCGAAGCTAGCGTTGAGCTCAAGGCGGCTCGATTGCCAGCCCAGCAGCAGCGTGCTCACCAGGCAGACCAGCAGTACCCAGTGCCGGTGATTGAACAAGGCTCGCTCAATCAACGAACCGGAACGCGGGTCGAAGGCTTGCTGGCTGGCAGACGTATTGAAAGTCATGAAATCACTCCGAAACCTTCGCAGCAGATGAAGACAGCTGAGCCAGACCGGTAAACCCAGCAGCGACCAGACTGCCGTCCGCGGCCTGGGCCAGCCCGGCAAGAGGACGCCCTTGGGGTGGGATCAGCTGCTGCAGACGGTGGCTGGTAGCCCCCAAAACGAACACGGCACCCACTTGGTTGGCTAGCAGCACTCGGCCATCATCAAGGCGCGTGCCGTCGCTGAATGACACCGGCGTTGGCACTTCCAGCGGTTCGATTACCCTGCCAGCGCTGCGGATGAGGAAAACATTGCCTTTCAGACCGCCAAGCAACAGCGAGCCGTCCTGTCTTGGCACCAGCGTAAAAAATGTGCCCTCATAGGGGCTTGGCAGTTGCTCGAAGTGCCGACCATCATCGCTGGAGCGGGCCAGGAAACCCTGCTCACCGGCCAAGTACCAGTCACGGCCTTGTTGAGCTACCGCATACAGATGCAAACCTGTCGGGTTGTCGATCTGGCCGGCAACCGACTGCCAAGTCCTTCCACCATCGGCAGTACGCAGCGCCATACCATAGGCGCCGACGACCAGGCCGTGCTGTTGATCGGTAAAGTGCAGGTTCAGTAGCGGTTTGTCCGCGCCCTCATCCATTAACCGCTGCGCCGTTTCGACACGTGCCTGAGCCGCATCGACATCCGCTGTCACGCCTACCGCCTGCTGTGCGGCAAGCAATTCCAACTCGGCAGCGTGGTGCCCTTCCAACTGCACCTGCCAGCTCTCCCCGCCATCTTCACTGAACAACACCACACCGCCGTGGCCTACCGCCCAGCCATGTTGGGCATCAACGAACTGCACGGCCGTCAAACCTACGGAAACCGGCACGCTGGCCTGACGCCACGTCAGGCCATTGTCATCTGACAACAGGATCAACCCCCGCTCGCCCACGGCAACCAGCCGATCCTCGGCACGCACGACACTGCTGAAAACGGCATGGGTTGCATTCACTGTCCGCATCGCTGGACTCTGTAGCACGCCAGCCACAGCCAGCGGCTGGGCTTGGGTGGCTAACGAAAAGGGCAAGGCAAGGGTTAAAAGAAAGCCACTAGTCCATCTCGATCTGCTCATCATTCACCTCGAACTGCATCGAACAGGGAGGACTCATGGCCCTCCCGATCAGGCTCTAGCGCACGCCTCGGCCGGCCATCGCTGCTGGCGAAAACTCGGAGGACTTATAGCGATCGACGATCGCGTACTGCTGTGCCTTGCCCGCATAGAGGTTCTGGATGAACCAGGTGTTGGAGGTCAGGTCGTAGAAACCTGAGGAAAGTTGAGCCACTGCAGGGATGTCCGGCATGACAGCTGGCAGCGACCAGAGACTCTTCGACAGTCGGCCGTTGGCATCCCAGCGATCACCCAGAATGGCCTGCCAAGTGTCCTCGTCGAGGTAGTAGCGCCCTTTCGGCAACTGATGGCGCTTGCCAGGGGCAAGCTCTGCCTCGACGACCCACACGCGATGCAACTCCCAGCGCACGTAATCCGGATTCATATGGTGCTTGCCCAGCACATCTTCTGGGTTGCTCGCGGTTTGCACTTTGTTGGTGTTGTAGGGGATGTACATTTCCTGCTTGCCCACCAACTTCCAGTTGAAGCGGTCCATGCGACCTTGGAATACATTCAACTCATCGAAGGACATGACGCCAGCGGTGGCCGGAGTCGGCGTGTCGCAGCAGGCGTTGGGCAGCTTGCGCACACGTCTCTGACCCGCCAGATAGACGTGAGCCTGGCTTTTGTCGCCGTTCAGGTTGGTGCGCCCCATGATTTGCTCGCCCGCACGTAGGGCTGGCCCCACGTTGGTCAACCGGAACAACCAATAATCGCCATCGAACTTGTCTGCCGAACCTTCCGGGTAGTAATAGGGCATCTCTTGGATGGCCTTGCCGTCCGTAGTCATGACTGGCGTACCCTCGGCAGTGACCAGGTAATGCCGGAAGTCCATGGCCAACGGTGTACCACGCCAGTTCAGGAGGTGGTTCCACATCGCCTCGCTGCCGTTTTTCGGTACCGGGAACGGAATACCCCCATAAGCGCCCTCAGGAATCAGGCCCGCACTGCTCTTGACCAGCTTCGCCTTCCGGGCATTCTTTGCCGTATTGTCGTACACCCACTGAGGTGCGGCCGCCGTACGGTGCGTCGGGTAGATATCCAGGCGATAGGTGTCTGGGTAGCGCTTGAGCATCTCTTTGGTGCCATCGCTAATCTTGCCTTCGTACTGGGCCATGTTCTTCGCGGTAATACTGAACAGCGGCTTTTCCGAGGCAAATGGATCGCCACGTTTGCCTCCGGGTTTGTAGGAGGGATCGACCGTGGTCATGCCTCCAGTCCAGGCAGGGATACTGCCGTCGGCGTTGCCGGATGCTTCGGCGCCGAACGGTGTCAGGCTTTTGCCAAGATCGTCGGCGGTAGCAGCGATCACCGGCTGCAAGCTCAGGGCCATCGCTCCTGCGAGCGTCAGGAAAAACGTCTTGAGTGCAAACTGACTAGCCATGTGCGCGATCCTCAGAATGTGGTTTTCACGGAGAAGGCCAAGTAATCGCGATCTTTCAACGACTGCTTGTAATTGAACTGGCTGGCCGAGTTCAGATTGGTGTCCTCGGGGCCGTAGTAGTGTGTGTAAGTCAGGCCAAGGGTGACGCGGTCGAGGTAGGTGGCACTCACGCCAATGTTGACGTCACCGCCCTTGTCAGGGCCGAAAGAGCCGACCACAGCGGACTTACCCATGGGGAAGTAGCTGATACCAATTGGCACACTTAGATCGATGCCAGGCATGACCTGCCGGTAAGTAGGGGTGTACACCAGCTTCAGGCCCACCGCGTCGTCAGTCGCATTGGGGTCCAGCGCACTGCGATTCTCGGTAACTTTGAGCAGGCGATTCCAGGCGATTTCGGCGACCAGCCCCGACTCTTGCGCAATTAAATTTGGCCCGAAGGACGCAATCATGTTCAGGTTGACATGGGCGGTTCGGCCAATCGCGTAAAGGGCATCATCGTTATTGTCCGCGGCCACGCCGGGCAGGACCGTCTGGCCATTGGAAACCAGTGGCATGTTCCAGCGCATGGAGGCTTCACCTGCGAAGCTGTATTCACCCACCGTGGTAATGAAGCTGGCGCCCAGTGCCCGGATATCCTCCGGATAGACCCAGTAATACTCACCGATCTTTCCGGTGCTGAACTCGGGGGTGGTGCTGGGTTTGAGGTAAAGCTTGGGCGACTTGTCGTGGTATTGGATGGCGTACAGGCCGTATTCAACCGTATCGTCAGTGATGCGCAACTGCACACCGCCCTGACCTGAGCTCTTGGCCTTCTTGTCCTTACCGTGGAAAAACGCTGATGGACTATTCGGGTTACCACCGAGAAAGGCGGGAAACGGGTCGCCTACGACCAGGCGCTCATTGCCCTCGCCGATAGTGTCGCTTACGGAGAAGTAGCTGCCTGCACCTGGCAAGCGGGTTTCCTCCCACTCGAACTGGTAGAAGGCACCCAGGGAAAGATCATCCGTGAGTTGATAGGTCGTGGAGATTTGGCTGACCGGACGGGTGATCTCTTTGAACTGGGTGTTGGGCACGGAAATCGCCTTGACCACATCCACGGGCGCCATACCGCCAGCAATGCCGTTAGCACCAAAAAACATGCTCTCGCCCCATACCAGGCCATGGCGGCCCAGGCGCACCGACAGGGCTCTATTGGCCAGCTCGCCATTCCAGTAGGCGAAGGCGTCGAGTAGTTCGGTGTCACCTCCATGCAAATGACGGGTGTCGTCGGTAAACGCATCGTAAGCTACCGAACGCTGGTTAGCCCGGGCGGGATCATTGTTGTCATTGTGTTCTTGATACTCAGTGTCGTACCAGCCGGCGGCGCTGACACGGGCACCGAAATCGCGAAACCCCATGTCCAGTTCGCTGAAAATGTCGAGCCGATTGGAAATAAGGCCTTTGCCAAAGGCGCGATCGCCATCATCCTGGTTACGCGCAACTTGACCCTCGGATAGCTTGCTGCTGCGATCCTGCATACGCCAAGCGGCGCTGTATTTGACGGTGTTATCCCAGCGCAGACTGAGGTCGGGGTTTGCAGTATCGATCTGAAATGCAACCGCCTGGTTGGTGCATGCCAGCAGCGCTGCGGCAAGGGTCAGGCGGTCGGCAGCCAGCTTTCGCCAGGGTGCAACGAGCTCTCGATTTGCCATCGATATAAACCTCTTTTTGTTTTTATGAGAGTTTTTTGCTTTGTTCACGCATCGCTGCAAGGCGACTCGAATCGTATGAAGCGCCGCACCGAATTCACGCTGGCGGCATGCCGGCGAGCACGGCCGGGTTAAAGGCCTCAGATTGGCTTGGCAGTGACTTCCAGCATTTCCTTGACAAGCCCGATACGGTCGAAGTCGCGATCACGCGCCATCTCCTTCTCACCCGCCAGGAGAGATTTTTCGCCGATATACTTGCAGCGCTCGAAGCGCCGGGCCATGAAGCGCGCCAACTGCTGCCCAATATCTCCTTCGGCAGTCAGTTCCTCGCTAAGCACCAAAGCATCCTCGATGGCCATGCCGGCACCCTGGCCCAGATGTGGAGTGGTGGCATGCGCAGCGTCGCCAATGATCACGACACGGCCGCGATACCAAGGTTCGTTGACGAACACAGCTTCTAGGGGCTTGTAGACTACCTGCCCGTTGTCGGCGATCTGCTCGCGTAACTCGGCAATCAGCCCTCCCATGCCTTGCAGGCGCTGACGCATCTCGGCAGCCAGAGAATCATTGGGCATCCAAGGATTGCCTGGCTCATGAGAAGTGGTGAACATGTACATGAGCTCATCGGACAACGGTACCAAGCCGGCATTGCCCGCAGGTCCCTGATAGTTCGCCAGATGATCGATCTGCGGCATACGCGGGAAGTTGTAACGCCACACCGACTGGCCGGTGAAACGCGGCATGTACTTGTTGCCGAACAGCATCTCGCGCACTTTGGAGTACAAGCCGTCGGCCCCTACCACGAGGTCGTAGCGTGCGCGGGTGCCGTCGGTGAACACCACATCGACGCCGCGTTCATCCTGTTCCATGGATTGCAAAGTGGTGCCCAAGCGTACCTTGGCACCCAGTTCGATGGTCGTCTCGCTCAGTACCTTGTGCAGGGCACGTCGGGAAATACCAACATTGGCAGGGTATTGTGGACCGGCCAGACGCTGACCTGGGATGCGCACCAGTGGCTGCCCATCGGTGGTGTAGATGGCAACATCTTCGAAGGCATAGGCCGCATCGAGATAGGCATCAAGCAGACCCAACCGCGACATCTCACGCACGACATTGCTCTGCTGGATGATGCCGACACCGTACACCGTCCACTCGGATTTCAATTCGACCAGGTCGACGGCGATACCTTTGCGTCGTAGGGCGATGGCTGCGCAAAGACCACCGATTCCACCCCCGACGACCAAGACTGTCTTGACTGAATTCATGTAACTTCTCGCTTCTTGTTCTTATTTGAAATGGCCGCTGGTGGTGGTGCTGTGCAGCCTTGGCCACCAGCTTCTGGCCAAACCAGGAATTTGACTAATCGCATGTATGGATTCGATGTATCGCCGATCGCGATACCTCAACTCACTGCAATACCCGCTCATCGACCGTCAGCCAACCTCCCCTCTCCCTCCAGGGCACGGCTACCAATCGCTCTCCCAAGCAGGGTCCGAACACGCAAAGGCCGGTATCGGGCTCGAATTGGGCGCCATGCGCGTAGCAGATGACTCGAGAACCATCGGCAGACAGAAAGCGGTCCTTGCGATAGTGCAGAGGTACATCCAGGTGCGGGCAACTGTTGCGATAGAGATAGAAGACACCAGCGTGACGCAGGGCAAACAGGCTATCTTTGCCACGCTGCAACGGGTCGAATCCACGCGACTGCCCCTCCACCAGCTCATCGAGCCGGCAAAGCGCGACAAACATGCTCAACCGTGCTTTGGCGGCGGACCACCGGGTGCCCACTTCTCCCTGGAGGAGAAGAGGAAAAGCTGCGAGTTATCCGCGGACATCGGTGCTTGACGGGCCACCCACTGATCATCATGAGTGTCCATGTCTGCGTCGTATTCGATATGACAACCCAGCGGGCTGTTGAAGTACCAGAACCAGTTGGAGCCGAACAGATGACGGCCCGGCCCCCAGAAGCTGGTCCAACCCTTTTCTTCGAACCGCCGACCGGCCAGTAGCACCTCGGTACCACTGCCCATATGGAAGGTAAAATGTTCGCAACCGCGCATATGGGGCGGCGTCTGGATCATGAACAGGCAGTGGTGGTCGACCATTGCACCAGTGCGCATGAAAGGGCCGACTCCAACGAAGGTATCGGTGGTGACGAAGCCCAGGCGATCTCGGTAGAACGCTTCGCCCTTCGCGGCATCAGGTACGAAATACACCACGTGCGACAGCGTACGTGGGAGTGCTGGCATATCCGGCGTGATACCTGGCTTGTTGGCCGGGCGCTGGGGAGCAAAACCGGGGGCATTGGTCAGATCAGCCTCAGCGTCGAAGGCACTTCGGCAAGTAACCTGAAACGCCAAGGCGAAACCCAGGTCGTCGACACTGTGCAAGGCACCCTGGGCATCACGCACCACAGCCCGGTCACGTCCAAGCTCCTCGGCAATGGCGTCGAGGTCGGTCGAGGCCCCGACCCCATAGACTGTTTCGCGAAGGGAAGGTGCCGGCCCCATAGCGGGGGGCAGAGCCGGATCGTCGTGTCGACGAATAATGATGGCCGTACCATCGAGCGCTTCAAACCGCCCGCCTTCTTCGCTTAGTTCGATGGCGGCCAGACCGTAATCGCGCAGACAGTCGGCACAAGCCTGAATGTCATCGACGCCAAATACCAGCGCGTCAAGGCCAATGATGTTCATGACTACCACTCCATTGAAATTGTTCTTCCGGCGAGTTGGCGAGCCGCCGGTGGTGGAAGCCGGGCAGCTCACCAGCGCCGCGACTTGGCAATCAAGATGAGGCAAAACAGACAATGAGGACCAATCACGTATGGGGATGCGAGGTATCGACAAACGCAATACATCGTCACTCGCCCATCTGCAGGCGACATAGCTCGATCGTGGTGCAGGGCAGGTTGACTAAAGCCATAGTTGGCGGCAAATGTATCTTGAAAATAAATACAACGATCAGGATCTATGCCATGCGCTTCAACCACCTCGACCTGAACCTGCTGGTCGCATTGGATGTACTGCTGGAAGAGCAGAACATCACCCGCGCGGCCGAACGCCTCCATATGACTCAGTCAGCCACAAGCGGGGTGCTGGGTCGCTTACGGACATTTTTCGAGGACGAATTACTGGTGCAAGTCGGCCGCAAGATGCAGCCCACACCTTATGCACTGGAGCTGGCCAAGCCGGTACGCGAAGTGCTGTTGACCATTCGCTCGTCCATCACCACCAAACAGCTGTTCGACCCGGTCTCAAGCAAAAGGCACTTCAAGCTGATGGCTTCTGACTATCTGATCACCGTACTGTTCTCGCAGGTGATACAGAAAATTCACGAGCAGGCTCCCCACATTACCTTCGACATGATCGCGCCTAACGATGGCGACTTATTGGTCCGTGGTGAAATCGACCTGATGATCGTTCCTGAACGTTACGTAATCGAAGGACACCCATCGCACCTGCTGTTCGAGGAAGAACACGTGTGCGTGGTCTGGGCCGGCAATACCTTGGTGGGGGAGCAATTATCGCTCGAGCAATATATGGAACTGGGACACATCTCGGTTGGCTTCGGTCGCAACCGCAGTTCAAGTATTGAAGAATGGTTCATGACCCAGTACGGTTTCAATCGCCGCCTGGAGGTGATCACCCACGACTTCAATACCGTTGCGCAGTTGGTGGTGGGCACTCAGCGCATCGCCACCATGCACCGTAGGCTGGCATACCTCTACGCCAGATATCTGCCACTACGTATTCTCCCAACGCCTGTGAAGATTCCGGCCATGCGGGAATTCATGCTATGGCACCGCAGCATGGACGGGGACCCCATGCACCGATGGCTGCGCGAACGTATTCACGAATTCATCAAGACGGTCGATCTCTCGCCCCCAGGCATCGCGGCGCGTGATACCTCGCATCCAAAGTAACGATTGGCCAACTTGCCGAATGGGTCCTTAAGGTGACTCAGCACTACGCCTGCAAGGCGGGCGTGTCAGACGACCTCAAAGGACAACAAGAATGTTCCGTTACTTCCCTACCAACTACGTCTGGGATCTTTCCGTCAACCTGGCCATAGAGATGGGCGCGCGCATCGGCGAAATCGAAGAAATGTGCAAACCGCTCGCTGAAGCTGCCAAGCATCCGGATGCGGCCGGTACTGCGGCCTTCCGCGAGACCTGGGCAAAAATGGCCGACAAGCTTTGCAGCATGGCCGAGGAAGATGAAGCCGCAGGGCGCCTGTTCTCAGCGGGCGAGAAATACAGCCGGGCATCGACTTACTACCTGACCTGCGAGCGCCTTCAGGCTCATGGCGCTCCAGGTCGCGAAGCGCTTTATCAACGCGTGTTACAAACCTTCGCTCGCAGCATTGAGTTGTCCAAGGAAAACTGCGAGCGGGTAGAAATACCCTATGAGGGGGCGCATCTGTCCGGCCTGCTTGTACGCGCCGAAGGTGTTACTGGAGCGGCTCCGCTGTTGGTTCAGGTCAACGGACTGGACTCAACCAAGGAAATGAAGTATCGCGTTGGCCTGCCCGCTTGGCTGGCCAAACGTGGTGTGTCCTCTTTGATCATCGATCAGCCGGGTACCGGAGAGGCATTGCGCCTGCATCACCTGACCGCGCGGTACGACAGCGAACATTGGGCGAGCCGTGTGGTGGACTGGCTGGAAACCCGCAACGACGTCGATGCCAAGCGTATCGGCATCGAAGGCGTTTCCCTTGGTGGGTATTACTGCCCGCGTGCAGTGGCGTTCGAACCGCGCTTCGCCTGCGGCGTGGTCTGGGGGGCGAACCATGACTGGCGCGATGTACAAAAGCGCCGCCTGGAGAAGGAAGGTAGCTTTCCGGTACCGCACTATTGGGCTCACGTTCAATGGGTATGGGGTGCTAAGGACATGGAGGACTTCATGCGCATCGCCGAGAACGTGCACTTGGACGGCGTGCTGGATCGCATCAAGGTCCCATTTCTCGTTACCCACGGCGCTAGGGACTCGCAGATTCCCGTCAAGTGGGCCGAACGCACCTACGAGCAACTGGTCAACAGCCCAAAACGCGAGCTGAAGATTTTCGATGAGCGTATGGGGGGGGTACAGCACTCAAGCTTCGATAACAGTATCAACGCTGGCCATTATATAGCCGACTGGGTCGCTGAAACCCTCGGTGGTCGCCTCGCCTGACTGCAAGGGTCCTGTGGTTTTTCAGCCACTTCCCAGCTTTTACGATAAAGCTTGGAGGTGCCTGAAACAGGCCGACTCAGGCGTTTCAGCAAAACACCTGGCCCAGTTTGCGCAGGAGGCGGGCAGGCTCAAATGATTATTCTGGCCAGATAAAAGAAAAAGCCCGCAGCCTGTACAGGCTGCGGGCTACTTCATATTGACATCACGCTGAAGCGCGCCTAAGGTTCGCTCCAGACGGCAGCACGACTAGATTGGCTGTGACAGGCCTTCCCTTCCTAGTACATACGAACCGCTGTGAATATGGTGGGTCGTGTAGGATTCGAACCTACGACCAATTGGTTAAAAGCCAACTGCTCTACCAACTGAGCTAACGACCCGTTGGATGGCGCGTATAATACTGATTTCTAACGGGAAATCAATACCCTCTGATCAGTTCAAGCGTAGCGCGTCGGGTCGTCGACACCGGCAGCCCTGAAGCCATCGGCACGTAGGCGGCAGCTGTCGCACTTGCCGCAGGCACGTCCTTCATCGTCGGCCTGGTAGCAGGAAACAGTCAGGCTATAGTCCACACCACGGGCCATACCGGCCTGCACGATTTGCGCCTTGCTCATGTTCTGCAGCGGCGCCTGGATCCGGAAGCCCTGCCCTTCGACCCCGGCCTTGGTCGCCAGGTTGGCCATGCGCTCGAACGCTTCGACGAACTCAGGGCGGCAATCCGGGTAGCCGGAGTAGTCCACGGCGTTCACGCCAATGAAGATATCACGCGCCTCCAGCACTTCAGCCCAACCCAGCGCCAGCGACAGGAACACGGTATTGCGCGCTGGCACATAGGTCACCGGAATACCTTCACCGGGGGTTTCCGGCACGTCGATGCTGCTGTCGGTTAAGGCCGAACCACCAATACCGTCCAGGTTCAAGCCAATGACCTTGTGCTCGACCACGCCCAAGTCGCGGGCCACGCGGGCGGCGGCGTTCAGCTCGGCGCGATGGCGCTGGCCGTAATCGAAGCTCATGGTATAGCAGCTGTAGCCGTCGGCCTTGGCCATGGCGACCACCGTGGCCGAGTCCAGGCCACCGGACAACAGGATGACTGCGCGTTTTTCTGTCATGTGTATTTACTCCTCAATCAACGCCCGGGTTCGTCGTTCCACAGCAGCTTGTGCAACTGCAGCTGGAAGCGCACGGGCAGGTTGTCGGCGACGATCCAGTCTGCCAGGTCGCTGGCGCTCACCTGATGATGGCTGGGTGAAAACAGCACTTCACCGGCACGCTCGGCCAGGTTGTATTGGATCAGCTTGGAAACTGCCCAGTCGTAATCCTCGCGGGAACAGATGACGAATTTGACCTGGTCGTTGCGGGTCAGCTGGTCGATGTTCGAATAGAGGTTACGGTGCGACTCTTCGGAACCTGGGGTCTTCAGGTCTACCACACGACTGACCCGGGTGTCGGTGCCGGCGATATCCAACGCGCCACTGGTCTCCAGCGACACCTCGTAGCCGGCATCGCACAGCCGCTGCAGCAGCGGCAGCGCATTCGGTTGGGCCAGCGGTTCGCCACCGGTGACGCACACGTAGCGCGGCCTGAAGCCGGCCACTTGTTCAAGGATCGAATCGAGGGTACGAACGGTACCGCCACTGAAGGCGTAGGCACTGTCGCAGTACTGGCAGCGCAGGGGGCAACCGGTGAGCCGCACGAATACCGTGGGCAGCCCAGCCGTTCGTGTTTCACCCTGCAAAGAGTAAAAGACTTCGGTGATGCGTAATGTGTCTTGCATGCTCGCCACGGGCGTGACAGCTAAACAGGCTGCCCGCCTCCGTCAGGCACTGCCGCGGACTCGACATCGCGTTATCCGCAGCAGCGTGTTTACGAAAAAAGGGCCGTGATTCTAACGAAAAAACCCGCGACTGGCGCGGGTTTATTTCAAACGCTACTGCAAAGGGCCTTAGAGCTTTTGCAGGTCACGCTGTGCCAATTGCGCGGCAGAGGTGCCGGGATACTGGGTGATGACCTGTTGCAGGATGCTCTTGACCTTATCGGTGTGGCCCATGCGGCGCTCGACGTCGGCCAGTTTGTAAAGCGAGTCTGGCACCTTGCTGTGCTTGGGGTACTTTTGGCTGACTTGGGCAAACGCCTGGCTGGCGCCTTGCAAGTCACCCTTGGCCAGGTTCACCTCACCCAACCAGTACTGGGCATTGCCGGCGTACTGGCTGTTCGGGTATTTGCGCAGAAAGGCGGTGAACGCCTGGCTGGCCTTGTCGAAGTCTTTTTGCTTGATCAGGTCGAAAGCTGCATCGTAGTAGAGCTTCTCTTTCGCCGGGTCACCGGGCTCGCTACTGGCGGCCGGTTGTTGCGCAGCAGCGCCGGCTGCTGCACCGGAGGCGGCATTGGATGCACCACCGGAGGAATTGTCAGGGGTTGCGGCAGGTGCAGCACCACTGTTGATGCGACGGTCCAGGTCCTGGTATCGCTCCAGGTTTTCCTGCTTCATGCGCGACACATCGTTTTGCAGCTCTTCGATGATGCCTTGCTGGCGGGAAAGCTGGTCCTGCATCTGTTGCAGCTGCATGAACAGCTGGCCCTGTGCAGAGGCAGGGGCCGAAGCCCCCGACCCGGCATAGGCGCCGCTCGTGCCATAACCCGCGGGCGGATAACTGCCTGCGTTGTCATCTACTACAGGGACCTCAGCCCAGGCCGCGAGCGGCAGGCTGAGTGCGAGGACGGTTACTACACGGCGGCACATACGCATAAGAACTTACTTACGCAGTTCTACGCGACGGTTCTGAGCCCAGGACTGCTCGTCGTTGCCGGTAGCAACTGGACGCTCTTCGCCGTAGGAAACCACTTCCAGTTGAGCAGGGGAAACACCCTGCAGAACCAGGTAGCGCTGAACGGCTTTCGCACGACGCTCACCCAGAGCCATGTTGTACTCGCGGGTGCCGCGCTCGTCGGTGTTACCTTCCAGAACAACGCGGTTGCCGTTGGCTTTCAGGTCCTTGGCGTGAACGTCCAGAGCGCGCATGGCTTCTGGCTTCAGGTCCGAGCTGTCGTATTCGAAGTAGAAGGTGGTGATTGCGCGCAGGGCGGCTTCTTCGCTCAGGGAGCCGTCAACAGCGCCAGTGTTGGCACCGTAGCCAGCGTTAGGATCTACAGCAGCGCCTTCGCCTGCGTTGTCACCGCCCTTCGAGGAGCAACCTACAGCTACGGCCATGGCCAGAGCCAGCGCAGCAAATTTACCAAACTTCAGCATTTCCATCGTGAAACTCCTAATGAAACCCCAGTGTGTTAAGCAAAACGTATTACGCCGCAATCAGTTCAGGTAAGGGGACCAGGACGGTTCTCTGACTTCGCCTTGAGCGGTAGGAAGTGGGAGCCTCACGCGGCCATTAAGCGACACGAGCATCAAGACTCCCCGGCCCTGCTGGCGGGTGGCGTAGATTAGCATGGTGCCGTTTGGCGCAACAGTGGGAGACTCATCAAGACTTGTTTCCGAGAGAATCTTTACACTTCCGCGCTGCAAGTCCTGTGCCGCCACTTTGAAGTTGGTAAAGCCCTGTTGGCGATGAATCATCACCAGGGTTTTCTCGTCTGCCGAAAGTTTCGGGTTGGCGTTGTAGTTACCCACGAAGGTTACGCGCTCGGCACCACCCCCACTGACCGACTGTTTATAGATCTGCGGTTTGCCGCCCCGGTCGGAGGTGAAGTAAATGGTGTTGCCGTCTTTACCCCAGAACGGCTCGGTGTTGATACCAGGGCCGGCGGTTACGCGGCTGATCTGGCGCGAGGCCATGTTCATCACGTAGATGTCCGGGTTGCCGTCCTTGGACAGCACGAAGGCCAGGCGCGAACCGTCAGGCGACCAGGCTGGCGCGCCGTTCAGGCCCTCGAAGTTGGTCACCTGTTCGCGGCGGCCGGTATCGATGTTCTGCACGAAGATGCGCGGGCGCTTCTGTTCGAACGATACGTAGGCAATACGCTTGCCATCCGGTGCGAACCGCGGCGACAGGATAGGCTCGCGCGATTGCAGCAGGGTGACCGCACGTGCACCGTCGTAGTCCGAGCGCTGCAGGGTGTAGCGGGTATTGTTGGTGGAGAAGCGCTCGGCAGTCACGTACAGCATGCGGGTCGAGAACGCACCCTTGATGCCGGTGAGCTTCTCGAACGACTGGTCTGCAATGTAGTGCGCCATGTCGCGCAACTGGTCGGTGCTGCCCGCCACGCTACCGGTCAGCACTTGCTGCTCGGTGGCGACGTTGAACAGCGCGTACTGCACCTGCAGGCGACCACCCGACGGCACGATGCTACCGACCATCACGTACTGGGCGCCCAGGGCTTTCCAGTCACGGAAGATCACTTCGCTGGCCTGCGACGGCTGGCTGATCATGTTCTGCCGCGGAATCGGTGAATAGTAGCCAGAGTTGCGCAGGTCGTTGCCGATGATGTCGGCAATGTCTTCAGGCAACACGCTACCGCCCTGCATACCGAACGGTACTACCGCGATGGGCGTGGCCCGGTCGCTGCCGCTGGTGACCAGGATGTTCTTTTCCTCTGCCACCGCCAAGCCTGCCACGCAGCAGAGCAAGACCAGCAGTCCTCTCAGACGTTTAATCACAACGCTAGATCCTCAGGTGTAAATGTCATCTTGAACGAACGATAACGGTTGAAATCGCTCGGCTTCATACCCTGCATCTCGGTCAAACGACCAATGTTCTTGACCGCAGCCACCGCCGAACTGTCGAACGGGCCGTCACCACTGGAACGGACCACGCTGACACTGGTAACGGTACCGTCCGGCAACATGCTTACCTGCAGGGTCACCGTCATGCCCTTGCGCGCGGAAGGCGGACGCGCCCAACCCTCGGCCGCGCGCATGCGGATCAGGTCGTCGAAATCGCCGGCCACCTGGTCACCTTGCTCGTCAGCCAGGGCCTGCTGCCGCTCGGTGGTATCGGACAACAGCTCGGCCAGGGCCTGGGCTTTCTTGTCTTCTGCCGCCTTGCGAGCCGCTTCCTGTGCCTTTTTCTTCTGGGCGTCTGCAGCGGCCTTCTTCTTGGCCTCTTCAGCTGCCTTCTTCTTCGCGTCCTCGGCCGCCGCTTTCTTCTTGGCGTCCTCGGCTGCTTTCTTCTTGGCCTCTTCGGCTGCCTTTTTCTTGGCGTCCTCGGCGGCTTGTTTCTTCGCCTCTTCAGCGGCCGCTTTCTTGGCCTCTTCTTCGGCTTTTTTCTTCGCTTCGTCCTCGGCCTTCTTCTTGGCGATGTCAGCCTGCTGCTTCTCGGCGGCTTTCTTCGCCTCGTCGGCCTTCTTGGCTTCGGCGGCTTGCTTGGCCTTGGCGGCTTCGGCGGCCTTGGCCGCGTCCTCGGCTTTTTTCGCCTCGGCGGCTTCGCGAGCCTCTTCGGCCTTTTGAGCGGCGTCGGCTTTCTTTTGTTCCGCAGCCTTGATGGCCTCCTGCTCGACCTTCTTCTGCTCCAGCTGCTCGACTTCAGTCTGACGCGACGCGGTTTTCTTCGCTTCCCCGGCAATCTTCTGGTTGGTCTGGGTGGTCGCCTGGCTCTTGGACTTGAGCTGGTAAAGGGTAGCCTGGACGATTGGCTTGGAAGGCGGCAGCTCAGGCGTCATGGCAAAACTGACGAACAGCAAGCCGAACACCAGCACATGCAGACCGATGGCCCAGACACTGGGCCAGAAGTAGCTTTCCGAGGCGGATGGCTCTCGCTGTTGCATCAGGGCGCCTCGGTAATCAGGCCAACGTTACCGACACCGGCCTTCTGCAACCCGCCCATGGCACCCATGACCGCGCCATAGTCGACCGCCTTGTCACCCCGAATGAATACCTGGGTCTGCTTGCCCTGGTCACGGCCGGCGGCAATGATCTTGGTCACGGCATCGGTCATGGCCGGCAGGGTCATGGCCTTGTCCATCTGCTTGTCGGTATCGACTTCGCTGCCGAGGTTCCAGTAATAGGTCTTGTCGGCCTTGATGGAGATGGTGAGGATCTGGACGTTGTTGTCCTGCGGCAAGGCTTCGCTGGAAACCTTGGGCAGGTCTACCTTCACGCCCTGGTTGAGCATGGGCGCCGTCACCATGAAGATGACCAGCAGCACCAGCATCACATCGATGTAGGGCACCACGTTCATCTCGGCGACGGGCTTGCGTTTGTGGCGAACTCGGGCCATGGGCTTCTACCTGATTACTCTTCGCTGGTGTGCACTTTACGGTGCAGGATCGCCTGGAACTCGTCGGCGAAGGTGTAGTAACGGCCGATCAGCACTTCGCTGCGCGCGGCAAAACGGTTGTAGGCAATGACCGCCGGAATGGCCGCGAACAGGCCGATGGCCGTAGCCACCAGGGCTTCGGCGATACCCGGGGCAACGGTGGCCAGGGTCGCTTGCTGGGCGCTGGCCAGGCCGCGGAAGGAGTTCATGATGCCCCATACGGTACCGAACAGGCCGATGTACGGGCTGGTGGAACCGACGGTGGCCAGGAACGGCAGGCTCTGCTCAAGCTTTTCTTCTTCGCGCGAGATGGCCACGCGCATGGCACGGCCCACGCCTTCCATGACCGCATCCGGGTCTACACCCGGCTGCTGGCGCAGGCGCGAGAACTCTTTGAAGCCGGCACGGAATACTTGCTCCACGCCGGAATCCGGGTCTGGGTTGCTGCCTGCCTGACGGTACAGCTTGGACAGGTCGATGCCCGACCAGAAGCGCTCTTCGAAGGCATCCAGCGCACGACGACCGGCGCGCAGCATGGCGCTGCGCTGGAAGATCATGATCCATGAGGTGACCGAGGCGGCCACCAGGGTCAGCATTACCAGCTGAACCACCACGCTGGCATTGCTGACCAGACTCCACATGGAGGTATGGTCGACGACGTTAGCTTCCACGCTTATTCTCCTGCGTTCGATTGATTACCCGAGCCGTCCGCCGCAAAAGCGTCGCGCAGCTGGGGGGGTATGGCTCGGGGTTTGAAAGTGTCAGCACGCACTGCGGCCACCAGGAACTGCCCCTCGCAGAGCAGCGTTTCATCGTTTTCGCGCCAAACCTGCTGGACGAAACGCAGGCTGGCGCGATTGAGTTCAAGTACTTGCGCGGTGACCCGCAGTTGGTCGTCCAGCCGCGCCGGCGCGTGGTAGCGCGCTTCGCTGGAATGGACCACGAACAGCAGATTGTCTTCGGCCAGTTGCGACTGGGAGAACCCCAGGTGCCGCAGGCGTTCGGTGCGCGCGCGCTCCATGAATTTCAGGTAGTTGACGTAATACACCACGCCACCGGCATCGGTATCCTCGTAATAGACGCGACAACGGTGTGCGAACGGTTCCAGGCCATTTTGCGCGCGCATACTCTAGTGCTTACTCCTCGGCTTGCCAATCCGCTGTGGCAACTGTTTTTTCGTCATTAATGTCTTATTGCCAGCAACCATTCGGCGTGCCTGCGGTAGGACCACGAAAAGTCGGTTTCGATCTGTCATTCATCGCCCGGTTCCGAATAATCTGCGCCCTCCCCCAGGCGCCCTGGAATATTCAGGCCGAAGTGCAGGTAGGCATGCCGTGTGACAACGCGGCCACGCGGCGTGCGCATGATGTAACCCTGTTGAATCAGGTAGGGCTCGAGTACGTCTTCGATGGTATGGCGCTCTTCGCTGATGGCCGCCGCCAGGTTGTCGACGCCCACCGGGCCGCCATCGAACTTCTCGATCATGGTCAGCAACAGGCGACGGTCGGAATGATCAAAACCGCGCTCGTCGACGTCCAGCAGGTTCAACGCCATGTCAGCCACGGCCTTGGTGATCTGGCCCTTGCCGCGCACCTCGGCGTAGTCACGCACGCGGCGCAGCAGGCGGTTGGCGATTCGTGGCGTGCCACGGGCGCGGCGGGCAATTTCGTAGGCACCCAGGTCCTCGATGGCCAGGCCAAGAATATTGGCCGAGCGGCTGACGATGGTGGCCAGGTCCTTGTCGCTATAGAACTCCAGGCGCTGGACGATGCCGAAGCGGTCACGCAACGGGTTGGTGAGCATCCCGGCACGGGTAGTTGCACCGACGAGGGTGAACGGCGGCAGGTCGAGCTTGATCGAACGGGCCGCTGGCCCTTCGCCGATCATGATGTCGAGCTGGAAGTCTTCCATGGCCGGGTACAGCACCTCTTCGACAACCGGCGACAACCGGTGGATCTCGTCGATGAACAGCACGTCGTGCGGTTCGAGGTTGGTCAGCATGGCCGCCAGATCGCCCGGGCGCTCCAGAATCGGCCCAGAGGTGCTCTTCACCGAAACGCCCATTTCATGGGCGATGATGTTGGCCAGGGTGGTCTTGCCCAAGCCTGGGGGGCCGAAGATCAGCGTGTGGTCGAGCGACTCGCTGCGCCCGCGAGCAGCCTGGATGAACAACGACATCTGCTCGCGCACCACCGGCTGACCGATGTACTCGCTCAGGCTCAGCGGCCGGATCGCACGGTCCTGGACTTCTTCACGGTCGCGGCCACTGGCGGCGATCAGGCGGTCGGCTTCGATCACTTGGCAATCATCCCTTTCAGGCTGCGGCGGATCAGTTCTTCACTGCTCAAGCCAGCCTTGTCCTTGATCGCGGCAATTGCCTTGCTGGCTTCCTGCGGCTTGTAGCCCAGCGAGACCAGGGCACTGACTGCATCGGCCTCGGCGCTTGATGCGCTTGCGGCCGGCAACGGCCCATCCGACACCAGGGTAAACATGGCCGGCGAGGTTTCCCAGGCCTTGAAGCGGTCCTTGAGTTCGACCAGCAGGCGTTCGGCGGTTTTCTTGCCGACCCCCGGCACGCGTACCAGGGCCGAAGTATCCTGGGCCTGCACGCAACGTACCAGCTCGTCGACCTCCAGCCCGGACATCAACGCCAGGGCCAGCTTGGGCCCTACGCCGTTCAGGCGGATCAACTCGCGGAACAGCTCGCGCTCGCGCTTTTCGGCAAAACCATAGAGCAGGTGCGCGTCTTCGCGCACCACCAGATGGGTATGCACAGTGACGGTTTCGCCCACTTTGGGCAGACGGTACAGCGTGGTCATGGGCACTTCGAGCTCGTAGCCCATGCCATTGACGTCGATAATCAGGTGCGGCGGCTGTTTTTCCGCCAGGGTGCCGCGCAAACGTCCAATCACGTTCCGATCCTTCCTCTCGGGGAGCCGGTCAACGACCGCTCAACCCTATCAGCAAATGCGGCGGGTGAATGCTTCACCCGGACAAATTTTGTATCTGCGCATGAAGCGCTCAAAGACGCAAGCGCCCGCCGCGTCGGCGTGCGGTGGCCAGGCCATGGGGCACCAGGCTGGAACGGGTATGGGCATGGCACAGGGCAATGGCCAGCGCATCGGAGGCATCGATCTGCGGCTTTTGCGTCAGTTTCAGCAGGTGCATGACCATCATCATCACCTGTTCCTTGTTGGCCCCACCGGTGCCGGCCACGGCTTGCTTGACCTGAGTGGCGCTGTATTCAGCGATTTCCAGGCCGGCTTCGGCAGCGGCAACGATAGCGGCGCCGCGCGCCTGGCCGAGCTTCAGCGCCGAGTCGGCGTTGCGGGCCATGAACACCCGCTCGATGCCCATGGTTACCGGGCCGTGCTGGGTGATGATTTCACTGACACCACGAAAAACGATCTGCAGCCGCTCGTGCAGCTCGCCGCTGCCGGTGCGGATACAGCCCGACGCCACGTACTCGCAACCACGGGCGGTCTGGCGGACGACGCCGTAGCCGGTGATTCGCGAGCCGGGGTCGATACCTAGAATCAGAGTCATAGTGCCTGTCGTAAAAAACTAACGTTGCAAGCCCATAGGGGCCGCTGCGCGGCCCATCGCCGGCAAGCCAGCTCCCACAGGTACAGCACAAGCTTCAAGAAAAGCGCGGTACCTGTGGGAGCTGGCTTGCCGGCGATGGGCTGCACAGCAGCCCCAATAGCAGCCTTGACTCGGCGAGTCTGCAGACCTTAGCCGAGGTTTTCCATGATCTCGTCGGAAATCTGGGCGTTGGAGTAGACGTTCTGCACGTCATCCAGGTCTTCGAGCATGTCGATCAGCTTGAGCACCTTCTCGGCACCCTCCTGGTCAAGTTCGGCACTGGTGGTCGGCTGCATGACGATTTCCGCGTCAGCGGCCTTGAAGCCGGCCTCTTCGAGGGCGTTACGCACGGCATAGAAACTGTTGAACGAGGTGAATACCTCGAACGAACCGTCCTCGTTGGCTACCACGTCGTCGGCATCGGCCTCCATCGCCGCTTCCATCAACGCGTCTTCGTCCACGCCCGGCGCAAAGCTGAGCTGCCCCTTGCGCTCGAACAGGTAGGCCACCGAGCCATCGGTACCAAGGTTGCCGCCACACTTGGTAAAGGCATGGCGCACGGCGGCGGCGGTACGGTTGCGGTTGTCGGTCATGGCTTCGACCATGATCGCCACGCCACCCGGGCCGTAACCTTCGTAGCTGAGCTCCTCGACGTTGTCGCTTTCGTTGGTGCCAGCACCACGGGCCACGGCGCGGTCGATGATGTCGCGGCTCATGTTGGCGCCCAGGGCCTTGTCCAGCGCCAGGCGCAGGCGCGGGTTGGATGCCGGGTCAGGGCCGCCCTGCTTGGCAGCGACCGTCAGTTCGCGGATCCACTTGGTGAAGACCTTGCCTCTCTTGGCATCCTGGCGCTCTTTGCGGTGCTTGATGTTCGCCCACTTGGAATGACCAGCCATAACGACTCCGTTTTCCTTGAATCACAAACAGCCCCGCCCCATGACGGGGCGGGACGGGAAAATGCCTGCGCCGAAACGCAAAGGCGCATCCATGTGGATGCGCCCGGGACTGCTTATTCGACCTTGGTCTGTTCACGCAGTCGGATGTGCAACTCGCGCAGGGCCTTGGCGTCGACCAGGCCAGGGGCCTGGGTCATGACACACGCGGCGCTCTGGGTTTTCGGGAAGGCAATCACTTCACGAATCGACTGGGCGCCAGTCATCAGCATGACCAGGCGGTCCAGGCCGAAGGCCAGGCCACCGTGAGGCGGCGCACCGAACTTCAGAGCGTCGAGCAGGAAGCCGAATTTCTCTTCCTGTTCTTCGGCTTCGATACCCAGCAGGCGGAACACGGCCTGCTGCATCTCTTTGCGATGGATACGGATCGAACCGCCACCGAGCTCGGTACCGTTCAGGACCATGTCGTAGGCACGCGACAGCGCGGTAGCCGGGTTGGCCTCGAGCTCTTGCGGGGTGCACTTCGGCGCGGTGAACGGGTGGTGCAGCGCGGTGAAGCTGCCGTCTTCGTTCTCTTCGAACATCGGGAAGTCGACGACCCACATCGGTGCCCACTCGCAGGTCAGCAGCTCGAAGTCGTGACCCAGGCGGATACGCAGCGCGCCCAGCGCTTCGCTGACCACCTTGAACTTGTCGGCACCGAAGAACACGATGTCGCCGTCTACGGCGCCAACGCGGTCGAGGATGGTGTTGAGGTTGGCCTCGGGGATGTTCTTGACGATCGGCGACTGCAGGCCTTCGACACCCTTGGCGCGCTCGTTGACCTTGATGTAGGCCAGGCCCTTGGCACCGTAGATGCCGACGAACTTGGTGTACTCGTCGATCTTGCTGCGCGGCATGCTGGCGCCGCCTGGCAGGCGCAGGGCGGTTACACGGCACTTCGGATCGTTGGCCGGGCCGGCGAACACCTTGAAGTCGACATCCTTGAGCTGGTCGGCAACGTCAACCAGTTCCAGCGGGTTACGCAGGTCTGGCTTGTCGGAACCGTAGCGGCGCATGGCTTCTTCGAAGGTCATGTGCGGGAATTCGCCGAATTCCAGGTCGAGCACTTCCTTGAACAGCTTGCGGATCATGCTTTCGGTCAGGCCCATGATCTCGTTTTCATCGAGGAAGCTGGTCTCGATGTCGATCTGGGTGAATTCCGGCTGGCGGTCGGCACGCAGGTCTTCGTCACGGAAGCACTTGGCGATCTGGTAGTAACGGTCGAAGCCGGCCACCATCAGCAGCTGCTTGAACAGCTGTGGCGACTGCGGCAGGGCGAAGAAGCTACCGGCGTGGGTACGGCTAGGTACCAGGTAGTCGCGCGCGCCTTCCGGGGTAGCACGGGTGAGGATTGGGGTTTCGACGTCGAGGAAGCCATTTTCGTCAAGGAAGCGACGGATGCTGCTGGTGATGCGCGAGCGCAGGCGCAGCTTGTCGGCCATTTCCGGGCGACGCAGGTCGATGAAGCGGTAGCGCAGGCGGGTTTCTTCGCCGACGTCGGAGTACTCGTTCAGCGGGAACGGTGGCGTTTCTGCTTCGTTGAGCACGGTCAGCTGGTAGCCGAGGATTTCGATGGCACCGGACGCCATGTTGGCATTCACTGCACCCTCAGGGCGCTTGCGAACCTTACCGGTCAGCTGCACGACGTATTCGCTGCGCACGCGGTCGGCAGCGGCGAAAGTTTCGGCGCGATCCGGGTCGAACACGACCTGGGCCATGCCTTCGCGGTCACGGATGTCGAGGAAGATCACCCCGCCGTGGTCGCGGCGCCGATGGACCCAGCCGCAAAGGGTGACTTCCTGGCCGTCCAGGCTCTCGTTCAGTTGGCCGCAATAATGGCTGCGCATCATGATGGTGGTTTCGCTTCTCGTGATTCGTGTATTCGGTGGAGGCCTTGGCCGCCCGGAGGGCTAATACTGCAAGACCCGGTCACAGCATTCAACTCAGTCGGCCTTGTCGCCGCCTGCCAGATTCTTTTTCGCCCCGGTCTTGAAGTCGGTTTCGTACCAACCATTACCGCTCAGGCGGAAGCCTGGAACCGACAGCAGCTTCCTCAGCGCTGGCGCCTGGCAGGCCGGGCAATCGGTCAGCGGCGCGGCGCTGATCTTCTGCAGCACTTCCATACGGTGCTCGCAGGATGCACATTGATAGTCATACAGGGGCATGGGTGTCTCTCGTCAACCAAAACGCTGGCTGCGGGGGCAGCAAAAAGCGGGATTATATATGGTTAGCAAGCACTGCGCAGCCCGCCAGGCGATCAGCGCGCACTTGGCGGGTTCTGCAGCCACGCCACGCAGATGACCCGGATCAGGCCGCTGAAGTTGCGCACGCCACCCTGGCGCAGGTGGATCTCGCGATCAACGTAGGACAGCACCGCGCTGACCGAGCAACGGTTGGCGGCGGCAATGCGCTCGAGGATCTGCCAGTAGACGGCCTCCAGGCGCAGGCACGTGGAAAAGCCGTTGAGGCGCACGGAGCGCGACACCGGCTGGATCTGCAACATGTCGAAATCCGCCTTGAACGGATCGATGCACGGTTTCCCCGGCCAACGCCCCTGGCCATTTACACGCTTGCTCGCTTGCATCATGCGCCACACTTCCTCGTCACAGGTACCAGGTGGCCTATGAAGCGCTGATGGGCGCGGTCAAAGCAGCGGTAAAGTGTTCCTGCACAAACACTGATTGTCATGCACGACGCGGCCCCTGTGGGAGCGGGCGAGCCCGCGAACACCGGCGTAGCCGGTGCCAGCCACCGCGCTGGATTCTTCGCGGCGGTTCGACGCCTCGACACGCCCGCTCCCACACAGGCCACGTCGCGCTTATGACTCGAGTTCTCTGCGCGACAGCCCAGCCCATAGGGCTGTGTTATCTCCCACAGGGTTATGTGACAGCCTGGGTAATCATTTGCCGTCGAGCAGCACCCGCAGCATCCACGCGGTCTTCTCGTGCACCTGCATGCGCTGGGTCAGCAGGTCGGCGGTCGGTTCGTCACTGACCTTGTCGACTACCGGGAAAATACTGCGCGCCGTGCGCACCACAGCCTCCTGCCCTTGCACCAACTGGCGGATCATCTCTTCCGCAGCGGGTACCCCTTCCTCCTCCTTGATGGACGAGTGCCGGGCATAGAATGCGTACGACCCCGGCGCCGGGAAGCCCAGGGCCCGGATGCGCTCGGCGATGGAATCCACCGCCAGCGCCAATTCGTTGTACTGCTCTTCGAACATCAGGTGCAGGGTGCGGAACGAAGGCCCTGTGACGTTCCAGTGAAAGTTATGGGTTTTCAGATACAGCACGTAGGTATCCGACAACAAGCGGGACAGCCCATCAACGATGGATTTGCGATCTTCTTCACTGATACCGATATCGATTGCCATGAAGTTCCCCTTTGCATAAGGCTTGAGACTCAAGCGGGCGACGACCACTGTAGCAATACTTGGCGCCTGTCGCATGTGACATGGCGCAACACATCGCCCGCCGGGCGGCCTGCGGTTTGAGTAGCCTGCGGCTTTACTGTTAAATAGGCAGCGTGCCACCCGTGCGGACTGTTATTGCCGGGTGCATAGGCTGGCCTGCCACGTGTTTGCGCTCTACACCTCATGCGCACCGTGCTGCCCGCTCTTCCTGTGATCGGCCTTATCAACTGTGAGCCAACCCCATGTTCAAGATCGTCCATCTGGTGACGGGCGTGGCAGCTTTGCTGCTATCGCTCATACCCAGCCTGAAAACCGAAGCAACCCCCTTCCTCCTGCAACCCGACGCGGTCTACCTGGCACTGCTTGGCCTGCTCAACCTGGTCCTGGCGCCAGTCGTGCCCCTGTATTACCGAGGCGCGCGCCAGCAACTGCAGCACCTGGCCTGCGCCTTGCTGGTAGTTGCCGTGGTGCTACAGACCCTGACGCTGCTGGCCCGCCCGGAAATGGGCAACCTGGCAGCACTGGTCTGCGCCACGCTGGCCGTCGCCCTGCACCTGGCCGTGGGCTTTGCGCGCAGCCCGCGCAAGCCACGCAACAGCCAGCACACCGCCCCAGATACCGGCAACCGCGATACCGGCACCGTGAAGTGGTTCAATACGTCCAAAGGCTTTGGCTTCATTTCCCGTGATTCGGGTGATGATATCTTCGTGCACTTTCGCGCCATTCGCGGGGAGGGTCACCGCATCCTCGTCGAAGGCCAGCGCGTGGAATTCTCGGTGATGCACCGCGACAAAGGCCTGCAGGCCGAGGATGTGGTGGCCGTGACCCGCCGCTGATACCGCCAGCCCCAGCACGAATGCCCCCGCAGGCCTGACTACCGCCCTGTGGGGGCTCCTGCACCCGATCAGACCAGTGATCAGCGCATCAATAATGCGGCGGCGGCGCCTCGTCCCCTTCGCTACCGAATTGCCCCACCATCTCTTCATGACGCTTTATCAGCTCGGCCACCTGCAGCTGCAGGCGCTCGATCACCTTCGCCTGCTCGACCACCACATCATTCAATGCCTGGAGAGTGTCATCCTGGAACGCCTGGCGGGTTTCCAGTTCGATCACGCGCATTTCCAGTGACATGTCAGGCCTCCTGATAACCGGCCAGCCCCAGGTCGCGCACACGCTGGCGTAGCGCCTGCAGCTGGGCATCGGTATAGGCCACTGGCGGGCACTTGCCCCAGACCGGGGCGGGCCAGGCAGCGTCGTCACGGCGGCGCACGATCACGTGCATGTGCAACTGGTTTACCACATTGCCCAAGGTTGCCACGTTCATCTTGTCGGCGCCGTAGCTGGCCTTCAACGCTTCTGCCAACAGGGTGGTCTCCTGCCACAGTTGCTGCTGCTCGTGCACATCCAAATCGAACAACTCACTCACCTCAGCACGCTTGGGCACCAGGATGAACCACGGGTAATTGGCATCCTTACTCAGCAGCAGCTGGCACAGCGCAAACTCCCCCAGCACCAGGGAATCCTGCTGCAGACGCGAATCGAGGACGAACACGGCATATCTCCTTAAGACAAAACGACCCGCATGGCGCGGAAAACATGGGTGGCAAGAATACCCTGCACAATCCCGGTAACACAGCGCTACTTTTCGCACCAAAATGAGGCCATCCATCCACCCCTCCCGCACCTGCCACCCCACAAACGACTCTGGATGAACAAATGGCGGTAACACATTGACTTTTATGAGCGCGCTTTAAATTTTAATGATTCTCGAACTCAACAATACCAAAACGGCGCTCGACCCCGTGTTTACGGCACTTTCCGACCCTCGGTAGGGGTTTTTGTGAAAATTTCATGAACTGTTGCGAATTTTGAGCACGCTTGTTGCATTCCTTTCACGCCAAGTCGGCACGGCATCTGCAATGGCAGGTGTACGCGACAAATAACAACAGCGGCATTGGTTACCAGGGAGTTTCTTCAGCTGGCGTCGGTAGTTACCGATTCATGGCGGCTAAAGAAGCAGCGCTGGGGTTATACGGCCCTGTATTGGGGCGTGATTTGCGACATGGAAATACCTGAACGCGACATGGTGGAAAAGTTCCGTAAAGAGTCTCTATCGCCATATCGCCAAGAACAGTCAGCGTGCTATACATTTTCGCCGACATAACAAGAAAGAGCTGCTCCATATAACTAAAACACTTGGACGCAGCGGTACTCTTCCTAAAAACCAAAGGAGCAAATCACGATGCGCGTGATGAAGTGGAGCATGATCGCCCTGGCCGTTACGGCAGGGACCTCGCAGTTGGCAATGGCCTCCGCACAAGATGAGTCCAAAGGTTTCATCGAAGACAGCAAGCTGAACGTCAAGACCCGCATGCTGTATTTCAGCCGTGACTTCCGCAACAACGCGCCTGGCAGCCAGAGCCGCGTGGAAGAAACCGGCCTTGGCTTCCTGGGCACCTTCGAATCCGGCTTCACCCAAGGCACCGTAGGCTTCGGCGTCGACGCCATCGGCATGCTCGGCCTGAAGCTGGACAGCGGCCGCGGCCGCGCCGGCACCGGCCTGTTCCCGACTGGCTCGGACGGTCGCTCGCAAGATGACTACTCGGAAGCGGGCGGCGCTGTAAAAATGCGCATCTCCAACACCGTACTGAAGTGGGGCGACCAGTTCACCGCACTGCCAGTATTCGCAACCGACGACAGCCGCTTGCTGCCAGAAGTTGCCGAAGGTGGCCTGATCACCAGCAACGAAATTGCCGGCCTCACCCTGCACGCCGGTCACTTCACCGCACTGAACGCCCAGGCTCAGACCTACCACGACAGCCTGCGGCTGACCGAGGCCAATGTCTTTGGTGGCACCTACGCCCTCTCCGACAACCTCAGCACCAGCGTTTACTACTCGCGTGTCGAAGACCACTTCCGCAAGTGGTACGGCAATATCAACTGGGCGCTGCCGATCAGCGACAAGCAAGGCCTGGTGTTCGACTTCAACATCTATGACACCAAGTCCATCGGCAACAACCTGACCGGTGCATTCGTCAGCAAGTCCGACGGCAGCAACGAACTGGACAACATCGCAGCCAGCCTCTCGGCCGCGTACAACGTCGGCGCCCACACCTTCACCCTGGCCTACCAGAAGGTCACCGGTGACGGCGACTACGCCTACGGTGTAGACGGTGGCGGCACGGTCTTCCTGGCCAACTCCGTGGCCCGTTCCGACTTCAACGCCGAAGACGAAAAATCCTGGCAGGCTCGCTACGACCTGAACTTCGCTGAGTTCGGCGTACCCGGCCTGAGCTTCATGACCCGCTATGTACGTGGTACCGGTGCAACCACCCGCACCACCGACAGCGGCAAGGAATGGGAACGCGACATCGACGTCAAGTACGTGATGCAGAGCGGCCCGGCCAAGGACCTGAGCTTCCGCGTCCGTCAAGCCACCTACCGTTCGGCCGATGGCGTTTACTACGGTTCGCCTTCGATCGACGAACTGCGCCTGATCGTGGAGTACCCGCTGAGCATCCTGTAAGCCTGGCTTGCAGTGCCCCGCACCTGAAAAGCCCGGCGACCTCGCCGGGCTTTTTCTTGGCTGACAAGCGTCACGCCCTGGGGCATCCTGTACGCCTTCGTTTCACCCCCGTACAATGCGGGGCTATTTCAACGTCTTAGGCAATCGACACGGCTAACCATGCGCACCAGTCAATATTTGCTCGCCACCCAGAAAGAAACCCCTGCCGATGCAGTGGTCATCAGCCATCAGCTCATGCTGCGTGCCGGCATGATCCGCAAACTGGCCTCCGGCCTATACACCTGGCTGCCGATGGGCCTGCGGGTAATGCGCAAGGTCGAGGCCGTGGTGCGTGAGGAAATGAACGCCGCCGGTGCCCTCGAAGTGCTGATGCCAAGCATCCAGCCCGCCGAGCTGTGGCAGGAGTCCGGCCGCTGGGAACAATACGGCCCGGAACTGCTGCGCCTCAAAGACCGCCATCAGCGTGACTTCTGTGTCGGCCCAACCCACGAAGAAGTGATCACCGACCTGGCCCGTAACGAGCTGTCCAGCTATAAACAGCTGCCGCTCAACATGTACCAGATCCAGACCAAATTCCGCGATGAAATCCGCCCGCGCTTCGGCCTGATGCGTGGCCGCGAGTTCATCATGAAAGACGCCTACTCGTTCCATGCCGACCAGGCTTCCTTGCAGGAAACCTATGACCGCATGCACCAGGCCTACAGCAACATATTCACGCGCCTGGGCCTGGACTTCCGCCCTGTGCAGGCCGACACCGGCTCGATCGGCGGCAGCTACTCGCACGAATTCCACGTACTGGCCGAGTCTGGCGAAGACGACGTGATCTTCAGCGACAGCTCCGACTACGCCGCCAACATCGAAAAGGCCGAGGCCATCCCACGGGAAACCGTGCGCCCTGCGCCTACCGAAGAGCTGCGCCTGGTCGATACGCCAAACGCCAAGACCATTGCCCAGCTGGTGGAAAACTTCGGCCTGCCGATCGAAAAAACCGTCAAGACCCTGATCGTGCGCGGCGCCGAAGAGGGCAAGCTGGTGGCCCTGATCGTTCGTGGCGACCACGAGCTGAACGAAATCAAGGCCACCAAGCTGGAGCAGGTTGCCGACCCGCTGGTAATGGCCACCGAAGCCGAACTGCGCGAGGCGATCGGTGCCGGCCCCGGCTCGCTGGGCCCACTGAACCTGCCGCTGGAATGCATCATCGACCGCTCGGTGGCGCTGATGAGCGACTTCGGTATTGGTGCCAACATCGATGACAAGCACTATTTCGGCGTGAACTGGGAGCGCGACCTGCCAGTGCCACAGGTAGCCGACCTGCGCAATGTGGTTGAAGGCGACCCGAGCCCGGACGGCCAAGGCACCCTGATCATCAAACGTGGCATCGAAGTCGGGCATATCTTCCAGCTGGGCACCAAGTACAGCGAAGCGCTGAAGTGCCAGGTGCTGGGCGAGAACGGCAAGCCGGTCGTGCTGTCGATGGGTTGCTACGGCATCGGTGTATCGCGCGTGGTGGCAGCCGCCATCGAGCAGAGCTACGACGACAAAGGCATCATCTGGAACGACGCCCTGGCCCCGTTCCAGATTGCCCTGGTACCGCTGCGCTACGAAACCGAAGCGGTTCGCGAGGCAACCGACAAGCTGTACGCCGAACTGACCGCCGCCGGCTACGAAGTACTGCTGGACGACCGCGACAAGAAGACCAGCCCCGGCATCAAGTTCGCCGATATGGAGCTGATCGGCATTCCGCACCGCATCGTGGTCAGCGATCGCGGCCTGGCCGAAGGCAACCTGGAGTACAAGCACCGCACCGAGCAGGACGCCCAGCCGTTGCCGCTCAATGAAGTGCTGACCTTCCTGCAGGCCCGCGTTCGCCGCTGATAACCAATGCACGAGTAATCATGTTCAAGCGAAGTACCTTTACCCGGGGGGGCGCTGCACTGTGCGGCGCCCTGCTCGTCAGCGGCTGCGCCAACCAGATGTCCCAGCGCAGCGACCATGAAGAGCGCGTGGAGCGCAAGCTGCTCGCCCACACCCTGCAGATCGATGTCGGCGAGCCGAAGGTGATGGAGCTGCCGCAACGGCGTGTGCGCGTGCATGAGGAAAAGCGTTTCGAAGTGACCGAGTTCGAAGTCACCCGCCGCTATGATCGCTACACGCCTTACCAGCCCTGGCGGGAGATCTACGAGATCCCGCTGGGTGCGGTGGCCGTTGTGGCGGGGGTTGGCGCCAACGTGGTCAATGTCTTCGCTTTGGGCAACCTGCCGCAAAGCATGACCCACGACTGGCTCAGCTATGGGGTGGACGGGCTCAACCCGTTCATGAACGTAGCGTCCAATGGCCGCGCCCAGCAGAACCTCGCCGGGATCAGCGAAGTGCAGAAAGGCCAGCGTGAAGAATCCACCAGCATGCCGTGGAGCGAACGCTTGGTCGAGGTCAAGGCTGGCAAAATGACTCACGAGCTGACCACCGACCGTAGCGGCGTACTGCGCCTGAACCTGCTGGACAGCCCGTTTTCGGAGCAGAACCTCAACCACGTCGGCACCCTGCACCTGCAAGTGCTCGACGAGGACAACGGGGTCCGTGGCGACGCCAGCCTGCTGGTCAGCGCCACCCTGCGCAACAAGCTGCATGAGGCCCATGAGCTGATCTTCGATGACCTCGAAGATGACGATGTCAGCCAGTGGGTACACCGGGTCAAGCGCCTGTCCGAGTTGGGCCTTGAAGAAGAAGCCAGCGAAATGGAACAGAGCCTGATCGAGCTGACCCGCAACGACCCGGAACTGCAGCAGGAGTTTCTGCAGTCGTTGACCAAGGCTACCGGGCGATTGGTGGCTGACCCGGGGGCGCAATAACCCGGCCTCTATCGCGATTACCCTGTAGGAGCGGCCTTGCGTCGCGATGGGCTGCGCAGCAGCCCCGGGCATTCGGCATTGCTGCTTGAATTGCCGGGGCTGCTGCGCCGACCACCGCGGCGCAAGGCCGCTTCTTTATATAGGCGCAAACAGCTCCAGCTGTTCATGCGCCCCGCGCAGATCGCGCAACCTTACCCCTACCCCCAACAAACGCACCGGCTTGCCACCGCGGGCGAACGCCTGCCCCAGCAATTGCCGGTAACTTTCCAGGTCCCTGCCCGCCCCGGCCTGTTCCAGCGTGGTTTGGCTGAAGTCATGGAACTTGACCTTGACGAAGGGTTTCTCTGGCCGGTAACTGCTGTCCATGCGGGCGATGCGTTCGTTCAGGCTTTCCAGCAGCTCCGGCAAACGCGCCAGGCAACTGGCCAAGTCCGGCAGGTCGGTGTCGTAGGTATTTTCCACGCTGACCGACTGACGCCGGCTATCGTTGTGCACCGCACGCTCGTCAATACCTCGCGCCAGCCCCCACAACCGCTCACCGAAACTGCCGAACTCGCGCACCAGCGCCAGGCG
Organism: Pseudomonas sp. MB-090624; assembly: GCF_003205245.1. Taxonomy (NCBI): domain Bacteria; kingdom Pseudomonadati; phylum Pseudomonadota; class Gammaproteobacteria; order Pseudomonadales; family Pseudomonadaceae; genus Pseudomonas; species Pseudomonas sp. MB-090624. The sequence goes on from NZ_QJRK01000036.1 coordinate 67,456, forward strand.
CGACCAGTCACGCAGTTGCAGGCAGGTTTCGATACCCAGGCGCGTCAGTTTGTCCGCCGTGACTTTGCCCACGCCGTGCAGCCTGGCCACTGGCAAGGCCGCAACGAATGCCTCGACCTCATCGGGGGTAATCACGAACAGCCCGTTGGGCTTGCGCCAGTCGCTGGCGATCTTGGCCAGGAACTTGTTTGGCGCCACCCCCGCCGACACGGTGATATGCAGGGTACGCGCGACTCGCCGGCGAATATCCTCGGCAATACGGGTGGCGCTCCCCGAATACCATTGGCTGTCGCTGACATCCAGGTAGGCCTCGTCCAACGACAAGGGCTCGATCAGCTCGGTGTAGTCTCGAAAGATGGCATGAATTTCCCGCGAGGCTTCGCGATAGGCCTCGAAACGCGGCTTGACGATCAACAAGTCCGGGCACAGTTTCAGCGCGTGGCGCGATGCCATGGCCGAGCGCACACCGTAGGCACGCGCTTCATAATTACAGGTGGCGATCACGCCACGGCGCTCTGCCGAGCCGCCCACTGCCATGGGCCGCCCGGCCAGGCGCGGGTCGTCACGCATCTCGATCGCGGCATAGAAGCAATCGCAGTCAACGTGGATGATCTTGCGCAAAGACATGGATGACCGTCAGCACTGTAAATTCATACAGATAGTATCGCATGGGGCCGCCCGTTCAACACCTGGCCCGAATACCCACGCGATAATCGGCCTGAAAGGCCCGCCGCGCCTGAGCCGCATGCAGGTGTGATGCGCTAAGGGTTTGAACAAAAAAGGTTTTTCCAAAACAATTGCTTGACACCAGCGCGCAAATCCGTAGAATTCGATCTCACAGGCGCGGGATGGAGCAGCCTGGTAGCTCGTCGGGCTCATAACCCGAAGGTCGTCGGTTCAAATCCGGCTCCCGCAACCAGTTTCGAGAAAAGGCCACTGTTCACGCAGTGGCCTTTTTCTTTGCCCATGAAAAAGCGATTTTCCAAAAAGTCTCGGTAAATCAAAAAGTAGCGCTTGACACACACGCTGCAAACTGTAGAATTCGCCCCACTGACGCGGGATGGAGCAGCCTGGTAGCTCGTCGGGCTCATAACCCGAAGGTCGTCGGTTCAAATCCGGCTCCCGCAACCAGATTCAAGATAAGGCCACTGTTAACACAGTGGCCTTTTTCTTTGCGCTTGAAAAAGGTCTCGAGCCAGAGCGTGAAAACACTTGACACCAGTCCGGCGCACTGTAGAATGCGCACCTCTGACGCGGGATGGAGCAGCCTGGTAGCTCGTCGGGCTCATAACCCGAAGGTCGTCGGTTCAAATCCGGCTCCCGCAACCATATTCGTCAGAACAAACCCCGCCTGTGTAACAGCAGCGCGGGGTTTGTTGCGTTTGTCTCCTGCCACTCGTATGACCGGGTCTACCGACCCAACCTGCGGTGTTGAGGGCTCATCCTCAGGATGAACTATCTTTAACGCTGCCGGACGACTGCAAGTCATGTTGTCCGGAGTAATATCCGGATACGTTTTCCAAAGGGACTTTCACTTGGCCGCACCTCTCCTCCACCTCGCGCTGCTTGCCCGGGGCAATTCATGACTACGCACAACCCCGAACCCCAGGTACCGCTCGCCACGGTGCTGCCAGGTGCGGTACAGCGCCTGCCGTTGCTCGAACGCCTGAGCCGCTACCGCCAGCCCATCGGCCTTGCGGTGACCCTGCTGCTGTTCACCATGGCCCTGATCGCTTGCCGCCACTTGCTCAGCGAGCTGGACATCTACGCCTTGCACGACGCCATGCTCAGTGTGCCGGCGCAGTCGCTGCTGGGCGCTTTTGTCGCGACGGTGGTCGGCTTCGTGATCCTGCTGGGCTATGAGTGGTCGGCCAGCCGCTATGCCGGGGTGAAGCTGCCGGCACCTACCCTGGTGCTGGGTGGTTTCAGTGCGTTCGCCATCGGCAACGCCATCGGCCTGTCGATGCTCTCGGGCGGCTCGGTGCGCTACCGCTTGTACGCCCGCCATGGGCTGGGCGCTGGCGAGGTCGCACGCATGACCGTTTTTGCCAGCCTGTCGCTGGGCTGCGCGCTTCCGCCCCTGGCCGCCCTGGCGACCTTGAGCGACCTGCGGGCTGCATCCAGCGCTCTTGGCCTGGCCCAGGGCCTGTTGGCGGGCATCGCCAGTGCGGTGCTGGTCGCCTCTGCCCTGCTGGTCATCGGCTTGTACCGTCGGCGCCTTGCCGAACAGCCACAGGCCAATAACCTGCTGGTGCAACTGGGGCGCCGCACCTTGCGCCTGCCGGATGCCCGCCTGACCGCCCTGCAACTGCTGATCACTGCACTGGATGTGGCAGCTGCCGCTACCGTGCTGTACCTGCTGCTGCCCGAAGCGCCCCCGTTCGGCGCGTTCGTGCTGGTGTATCTGCTGGCCTTGGCGGCAGGTGTGCTCAGCCATGTACCGGGCGGGGTCGGGGTGTTCGAGGCGATCCTGCTGGCGGCCTTTGCCAACCAGCTGGGTGCGGCGCCGCTGGCTGCCGCATTGCTGCTGTACCGGTTGATCTACGTAGTGGTGCCGCTGCTGCTGGCTTGCGTGTTGCTGTTGGCCAACGAAGCCCGGCGCCTGCTGTTCGCCCAGCAGGCCATGAAGGCCGCCTCGGGCCTGGCTGCGCCTATCCTGTCGATCCTGGTGTTCCTGTCTGGTGTGGTGTTGCTGTTCTCCGGCGCCACCCCGGAAATCGACACGCGCCTGGAGCACATGGGCTTTCTGGTGCCACACCGGCTGATCGATGCATCGCACTTCGGCGCCAGCCTGATCGGCGTGCTGTGCCTGCTGCTGGCCCAAGGCCTGCGTCGGCGCCTGTCGGCCGCCTGGATGCTGACAATCGTATTGTTGCTGGTCGGTGCCCTGCTGTCGTTGCTCAAAGGCTTCGACTGGGAAGAGGCCAGCCTGCTGACCTTTACTGCCACCTTGCTCGCCGTGTTCCGGCGCTCGTTCTACCGCCCCAGCCGGTTGATGGAGCTGCCCTTCTCGCCGGTATTTCTGGTCGCAAGTGCCTGTGTTGTCGGGGCCTCGGTGTGGCTGCTGCTGTTCGCCTACCAGGATGTGCCCTACAGCCATCAGCTGTGGTGGCAGTTCACCCTCGACGCCGACGCCCCCCGTGGCCTGCGCGCCGCCATGGGCAGCGCCTTGCTGTTGGCGGCCCTGGCACTGACCTGGCTGCTGCGCACCGCACCACCGGTGATCCACCTGCCTGACGAAGAAGAACTGCAACGTGCCAACCGCATTCTGCTGGCTTCCGACCAGCCTGACGGCGGCCTGGCACTCACCGGCGACAAGGCCTTGCTGTTCCACCCACGGGACAATGCCTTCCTCATGTACGCCCGGCGCGGCCGTAGCCTGGTGGCACTGTACGACCCGATCGGCCCGGCCCAGGAACGGGCCGAAATGATCTGGCAGTTCCGCGACCTGTGCGACCTGCACCATGCGCGGCCGGTGTTCTACCAGGTACGCGCGGAAAACCTGCCGTTCTACATGGACATTGGCCTGACCGCGCTGAAACTGGGTGAAGAGGCCCGGGTCGACTTGCGCCGCTTCGACCTCGAAGCCAAGGGCAAGGAAATGAAAGACCTGCGTTATACCTGGAACCGCGGCGGACGCGATGGCCTGAGCCTGGAAATCCACGAGCCTGGCCAAGCCCCACTGGCAGAACTGAAGGAAATCTCCGATGCCTGGCTCGGCGGCAAGAACGTACGCGAGAAAGGCTTCTCGCTGGGACGCTTCAGCCCGGACTACCTGCAGCACTTCCGGATTGCCCTGATTCGCTTTCAGGGCCGCCCGGTGGCCTTTGCCAACCTGCTGGAAACCCACAGCCACGAACTGGCCAGCCTGGACCTGATGCGCGCCCACCCCGAGGCCCCCAAGCTGACCATGGAGTACATGATGATCGGCTTGATCTTGCACTATAAAAGCCGTGACTACGGGCGCTTCAGCCTGGGTATGGTGCCGCTCTCCGGCCTGCAGCCACGACGTGGCGCGCCATTGACCCAGCGCCTGGGCTCACTGGTGTTCCGCCGTGGTGAGCAGCTTTACAACTTCCAGGGGCTCCGGCGCTTCAAGGACAAGTTCCAACCGGACTGGGAACCCCGCTACATGGCCGTGCCAGCCGGGCTCGACCCGCTGGTGGCACTGGCCGACACTGCCGCCCTCATTGCTGGCGGCCTGACTGGATTGGTGAAACGTTGATGACCCGCCGCTATTGGCTGTACCTGCTGGTTCCCCTGTTGCTGGCTGCCCTGGGTGGCGGGCTGGCGTTCTGGCTGTGGACGCGCCCTGCCCCAGAGGCGCACCTGGAACAAATGAGCATCAATGACACCCCCATTACCCGGGTGACGCCAGGCGTGCACCCCAAAGTCAGCGTGGCCATCGGCGTGCCTCAGGACCAGGCACTGAGCGACAAGCAACTGCTGGACCTGGCCCAGGCTGGCGAAGCGCAGCTGGTGCAGGTGATCCTGCCACCGAACGATTGCAGCAAGCAGCAACAGGCGCTGGACCAGGCCCTGAAGCAATTGCCGGCAAAACCCGACGTGGTCGCCGGTATCGGCCCTGGTGCCGCCCAGGCCTGGCGCTGGCTGGCCGGGCAGAGCGATGACAAGGCCCGCGCCATTTCCGTAGGCTTTGCCCTTGAGCAGCCCGGCTGCCAGGCGCCGTTGCCCAAATCGGCGGCGCATGGCCACTGGAGCGTGGCCTGGAACGACAACCCGGACGACGCCAGCGCCGCCTTCGTGCGTGACCAGGCCAATGCCGAAACCAGCATCAGCGATTACGACATCCACCTGCCGCAGGTGCTCAAGGCGCAACTGACCCAGGCCTTGCTCGGCCACGATGGCAACGCGCTGCCAGTCCCCGTAGTCGAGGTGCCGGCCGGGCAAACCACCGATACCGTCACCCTGTTCCTTTCCGGCGATGGCGGCTGGCGCGACCTGGACCGTGACGTGGCTGGCGAAATGGCCAAGCTGGGCTACCCGGTGGTGGGCATCGACACACTGCGCTATTACTGGCAGCACAAAACCCCCGAGCAAAGCGCTGCCGACCTGTCCGAACTGATGCAGCACTATCGCCAGAAATGGGGCACCAAGCGCTTCGTGCTTGCCGGCTATTCATTCGGGGCCGACGTACTGCCGGCGATCTACAACCGCCTGCCGGCCGAAGACCAGCAGCGTATCGACGCCGTGGTGCTGCTGGCCTTTGCCCGCAGTGGCAGTTTCGAAATCGAAGTCGAGGGCTGGCTAGGCAAGGAAGGCCAGGAAGCGCCAACCGGGCCGGAAATGGCCAAGCTGCCTGCCTCCAAGGTGGTGTGTGTGTATGGCGTCGAGGAAGCCGACGAAAGCGGCTGCACCGATGGCACGGCTGTTGGCGAGCGCATGAAGCTGCCCGGCGGCCACCATTTCGACGAGAACTACCCGGCGCTGGCCAAGCGCTTGATTGGTGAGATCGAGACGCGCCAAGGCAAGGCAAGCGTGGCTGAGCAGAACTGACAAAAATCGGGGCCGCTTTGCGGCCCATCGCTGGCAAGCCAGGCTCCCACAGGGATCGCCTTAGGGCTGACAGGTGTTTGCCACAAGGTATGGCAGCGCCTGTTAGCGCGAGCGCCGCCCGCGCGGCGCAATCGCGAGCTGCGCTCGATCTCACAGGCGCTGAAGATGCTGCGGCTACCCTTGCCAGGAACCATAGAATCTCCCACAGGGACCGCGCCATGTTGAATATCAGCGCAGTACTTGTGGGAGCCTGGCTTGCCAGCGATG
>NZ_QJRK01000037.1:0-71206 GCF_003205245.1 Pseudomonas sp. MB-090624
AGTCACTCATGTTCGCATGGATGGAAATCAGGACGTTGAAGGTCTTTCCCAGAGAGGCAGAGATTAGATGGTGTCCATAACTGCTGTACGTTCGGATTACGCTGCCCGCACCCCTACGTTCGGACTATCGTCGAAGATCATCAGGCAGGGCAGGTGGGCCATGGCCCTGGCCACTTGGCCGAGGTTTTCGGCAAACCCGCGGACCAGCGGCAGCTCGGTCTGGTAACGGGCCTGGTGTTGGTCGCTGAGCCCGGCTGGCATGGCCAGGTCGACCAGCTGCCACGGCACGGGGGACCACACCAGCAGGTACATGGCCATGACTTCGGCGAAGGTCACCAGGTGGTTGTCAGCGTTGCTGGAAGAGAAGATCGGTTTGCGCTTGCCACCGAAAAACCGCTCGCGCAGGGTTTCGTTGAGCTTCTGTGCCGGCAACAGGTCTGCGCGGTGATAGTAACTGGCCGGGTGCTGGTACAGCGCCTGGCTGTCGGTGACCACCGCACCTTCAAGTTGCTCGTCGAACAGGCCCAGGCGCGCGATCAGGCTGTGGATGGCACGCAGCATCGGCCCGGCCACGTCGTCGGCATACACCTGGTCGCCGGTCATCAGCAGCACGGCGGGGCGGTCTTGCGGGGTTGTGCAAGCCTGCAGCAGGCGGTCTGCGCACAGCAGGCCGTCGGCCGCAGGGTGGTGCGGTTTGCGGCAGGAGCCATGTAGCAGGTGGTCGAGGCGCTCGCGCAACACCAGGTTGGGGCGCTGGTTGCCGGGGTAGAGCAGGTGAGGTGCCCAATCGGCGATGCCCTTGCCATTGATCAGCAGGTCATAGTCCAGCAACTGGTTGCAGGGCAGCGCATCGTTGAAATGGATGTCCAGCAAGTGAATGAAGGCCTGCTTGCCTACGGCTACCACCTGGCAGTCGACCTGGGCCTCGCTGGCGGTGCAGACGAATTGCGCGTGCAGCGGTTCGGTGGCAACCAGCCAGATAGCCAGGCGCTGGGGTTCCAGGCGCCGCAGGACCGGGCCGGCGAGTACGAGGGGCAACAGTGTAGGGGCGGTCATCAACAGCTCGGGAAGGGTATGGGGCGCAAGGTGCTTGGCACTTTACGCCCGTCTGGCAAGGCCGAAACTACTCAGGCGTTTTCAGCCATCAGTTTTTCCAGCTTTTCCTGGTCCCGGGCAAACTGGCGGATGCCCTCGGCCAGTTTCTCGGTGGCCATGGCATCTTCGTTCATTGCCCAGCGGAACTGGCTTTCATTCAGCACCTGCTTGGCTTCGCCAGCATTGCCGGGCTTGAGCATGCGCGGCAACTCACCCTGGTCGCTGCTCAACTGGTCGAGCAGGTCAGGGCTGATGGTCAGGCGATCGCAGCCCGCCAGTTGTTCGATCTGGCCGATGTTGCGGAAGCTGGCACCCATGACGACGGTGTCGTAGCCATTGGCCTTGTAGTAGTTATAGATGCGCGTGACCGATTGCACACCCGGGTCTTCGGCGCCCACGTAGTCCTGGCCGGTGCTTTTCTTGTACCAGTCGTAGATCCGGCCCACGAACGGCGAAATCAGGAATACCCCGGCATCCGCACAGGCCTGGGCCTGGGCGAACGAGAACAGCAGGGTAAGGTTGGTCTGGATACCTTCCTTTTCCAGCTTCTCGGCAGCGCGGATGCCTTCCCAGGTCGAGGCCAGCTTGATCAGCACGCGGTCACGGCCGACGCCGGCTTTTTCATACAGGTCGATCAGCGCCCGGGCCTTGGCCAGCAGGGCCGGTTCGTCGAATGACAGGCGGGCATCCACCTCGGTGGAGATACGCCCGGGAATGACCTTGAGGATGCCCGAGCCCACGGCCACGGCAAACTTGTCGCAGGCCAGGTCGACATTGCCCTTGGCATCTGCCTTGACCTGCTTGAGCAGGTCCGCGTAACCGGTGATGGCAGCGGCTTTGAGCAGCAGCGACGGGTTGGTGGTGGCATCGACCGGTTTCAGGCGGGTGATGGCGTCCAGGTCTCCGGTATCGGCGACCACGGTGGTGAACTGCTTGAGTTGTTCCAGCTTGGAGGTCATGGGCGTGCTCTGTCCTGTGCAATGACTCGACATTACCCGAGCCCCGACGGCCGCTCAAGGGCCGGTAGGCGCGGGCCTGCCACGAAGGGTGGTGTGAAGATGATATTCGAGTCCGGCGCCACCCCGAGGTTCCGCACACCACCGCGCGTGCTGGCGTCATCTGCACCCGCTGTCGCTACACAGCGCATCAGCGCCCCTGAAGCAGCTCCACTGCCTGGTCGAACACGGCCAGCGGCTGCGCCGCCTTGTGAATATCCGCCGACAGCAGCTGACGGAAGCGCCGGGCGCCCTTGAACCCCTGGGCCAGCCCCAGAATGTGCCGGGTAACATGGTGCATCGCGCCACCACTTTCCATGTGCGCCACGATGTACGGCCGTAGCTGCGCCAACGCCTCGCTGCGGCTGATCACGGCAGCTTCGCTGCCGAACAGTTGCTGATCCACCTCCGCCAGCAGGTACGGGTTGTGATAGGCCTCACGCCCCAGCATCACCCCGTCGAAGGTTTGCAGGTGCGCCTGGCACTCGCCGAGGGTTTTGATTCCGCCGTTGAGCACAATCTCCAGGTCCGGGAAGTCGGCCTTCAATTGCGCTGCCACGTCGTAGCGCAGCGGTGGGATCTCGCGGTTTTCCTTCGGCGAAAGCCCTTCCAGAATCGCGATGCGCGCATGCACGGTAAAGCTGCGGCAGCCCGCTTCGCGCACTTGGCCGACGAAGTCGCACAGCTCGGCGTAGCTGTCGCGCCCATTGATGCCGATGCGGTGCTTGACCGTCACCGGGGTGGCTACCGCATCGCGCATGGCCTTCACGCAATCGGCCACCAGCGCCGGGTGGGCCATCAGGCAGGCACCGATCATGTTGTTCTGCACCCGGTCGCTCGGGCAGCCGACATTGAGGTTGACCTCGTCGTAGCCGGCTTGCTCGGCAAGGCGGGCACAGGCCGCCAGGTCGGCAGGCACGCTGCCGCCCAGCTGCAGGGCCAGCGGATGCTCGGAAACGTCATGGCGCAGGAAACGGTCGGCGTCGTTGTGCAGCAGGGCGCCGGTGGTGACCATTTCGGTGTAGAGCAAGGTTTGCTTGGACAGCAGGCGCAGGAAGAAGCGGCAATGGCGGTCTGTCCAGTCCATCATGGGGGCAACGCTGAAGCGGCGTGACGGCTCAGGGCGCGTGGTTTGTGGCTGGGAGCCTGATGTTGCAGTCATTTCGTTCAACGTGTTCTGTACCGGTTTCGGGGTTCGAGGCGTTTTTACCCAGGCGTTTGGTACAAAGTACCAACCGACATACGACATGTACCAATCGTGGAAAAGGGTCGATGGCAGCACCCGCTACCCCGTCCAGTCCCGCACTGATCGCGACAAGGCGACAGTCTACCAAGAGAGCCGGGTGTTCGCCTGCAAACACGTCGCGGTGGCCTGGGCGAAGCGACGGTACGCCGAGTTGACTGAGGCGAGGGCTATCGGGGGGCCGGTAACGCGCGTCGACCAGGAAGGCTGAAACGCTGGCGCGATCCACCGGTAGTCAAGCCCTGTTGGCCCGCATACAGTAGAGCGCCCATGATCGATGCAACGGTTACCGACTCACCAGCAGGATCAACAGCCACAACGCGCCCCGCGTGAACCAAGGAAGAAAGCGATGAGCCAACCCCCCAATGATCTGCCCATCTACCGAGTGCTGACCGGCCCCGACAACGCCGCCTTCTGCCGGCGGGTCAGCGAGGCCTTGGAAATGGGGTACCAGTTACATGGCGCACCTGCTGTCACCTTCAATGGCAGCGATGTGATCGTGGCGCAGGCCGTGCTCTGGCCTCGAACCGGTGACTGATCATCGGCCGCCTTGCATGCCTCTTCAATCCCCCGAAGGGGCCAGCTTAGCGTGGGTGGTCAGTTCTTCATTGATGAAGGCCGCGATCATCGCCCGGTAAACCTGCTCCACCACCTCGGCTGAAGCGCCGGTTTGCTCCGCCATTTCGCGAACCTTCGTTATCACCTGCTCGACCCGCGCAGGCGCCCGCACGTCATCGGTCGTCTTCTTGAAGGCGGCCGCTTGCGTCACGAGTCGGCCACGTTGGGCGAGAAGCGAAACCAGGCTGCGGTCAATTGCATCGATCCCTTGGCGGACTTCTTCCAGTGAGGTGCAACGTACTTCCATTGGCGCGACTTCCTTTTCATGAGACTGCGGTTGATTGGGGGTATCACTTGCGCTTACCCGGGCCGGCCAGCGCTGCCGGCTACGGCAATCGAGCAAGGGCCACCATTTAACTCGCTACGGCCCATGATTCCCAGGCTTTCTGTGGCGTACCGTTTCTGTCTCTCGCCGGCCGGCACGCAAACGGGTCAAATCACTTTCACCGCCCGGCCTATGAACTTGACCGGCCCCGTTGGCAGGCCGGTAGGCGAGCCGCCGGCTTTCTCCAGTGTCAGCTCGAACAACTGGTCGGCCTCCAGCGGTGGCAGGCTCTGCAAGGGGACCCTGTAGGGTTCGCCGGGTTTGACCAGGCCCAGTGATACTGGCGCCCCCCACTGCGGACCCTTGGTCCAGAACTGCAAGGCCATGCCTTCAGGGAGCGCATCCTTGCCGAGCGGGAGAAGCTCGATGGTGCGGCTGTCGCTGGTCTGCACCACCCAACCCGGGGCCTGGCTGCTCGGTGCCACCAGCACCACCACGAATTGCGTCGCGGGTGGGGGCGTTGTCAGCAAGGTGAACGCCAGCACTACACTGGCCGCCAACCCGGCGGCCGTCAGTGCTTGCCACAGGCCCAGGCGTTGCCACCACTTGGCTCGCCGCTCGCTTGCCGGGGGCTCCAGCTCGTTCAGGCTGCGCTGAATACGGCCCCACAGGCGCAGGCTCGGTGGCTGCGGCGCGGCCAGCGCGGCCAGTTCCAGCAGGCGCGACTCCCAGGCATCCACTGCGGCGCGCAGGGCTGAGTCGGTACGCAGGCGCTCAGCCACTGCCGTGTGTTGCTCCGGCGGCAAGGTGCCCAATACGAACTCGCCGGCGAGGGTGTCCAGCGCTTCGTCAGTCTCCGGCTTCATTCCAGGCACTCCCGCAGTGCTTTCAGGCTGCGCTTGATCCAAGCCTTGACGGTGCCAAGGGGGGCGCCCAGCAGAGTGGCGATTTCGGCGTGGCTGCAGCCGTCCACATAAGCATGCAGGATGCAGTGCTGCGGGCCGGGCTGCAATTGTTCCAGGCAACGGTAAATCTTTGCCGAGCCTGACCACAGGGCCAGGTCATCCAGCCTGCCCGGCAAGGTGGGCACGGCAGCCATGTCGGCATCGTCCAACACAGTTTCACGCCGAGTATCGCGTATCGAATTCAATGCCAGATGGCGTGTGATGCTGTAGATCCAGCCGCGGGCCGAGCCGCGCGCGGGGTCGTAGCTGGCAGCGCCAGTCCAGATGCGAATGAACGCATCGTGGACGATGTCTTCGGCCGTGGCGTTGTCACGCGCGATACGCCGGGCTACGCCCAGCAGGCGTGGCCCTTCGTGATCGTACAGCGCTTGCAGGGCTCGCCGGTCACCCTGTGCGCAGGCCTCCAGGCAGTGGTGGAAGTCGAATGGGGTGACAGGCGAATTCAAGGTGTACGGCTTCCTTGTGTCTGGCGAGGTACCCCGGCCATCCAGCCAGGGGCTTGCCATCGAGCTTAGATCATCCGCTGCTGGATGTTGGCGCCGGCGCGCGTTACCTGGCTGTCCAGAACACATAGTCGGCCTGGTACTGGACGACCTGCCTGGCCCCCTTGTTCTGGGCCGTGCAGTCGTTGGTAGGGGCCACGCCGCCGCGGGTGGCCAGGCGCTGGATGTAGCTGACCCCTTGCATGGCGCCTTTACCTTCGGCCGGGTTGGCCTTGACCAGTTGATAAGGAATGGCGCCTTTGTCTGCCGGGGCCAGCGCCAACTGGTTGCCGGTGACTTTCGAGCCATCCTTCGCTTGCCAGGTGGCGGGAGGACCAAAGTAGTCGCCCACTTGTTTGCCGCTACGGTCATTGAGCACGGCCTTGGGTCCAACGAAGGTCCATTCGGTCTGGCCGGCCGCATCGGCTTTGTCGCGGCACTCATAGGTGATCTCGCCGACCCCGACGGTCTCCAGCATAACGCGATGCCCCTCGGGCACCTGGACTGCTGTGGGCACGGCGGTTTGCGCGTGGGCGGTCTGCAGCGCCAGGGCAAGGCTGCAGGCGAGCAGGCAAGCGGAGTATGTATGGCTCATGGTAATGCTCCTGACAGGTCATTTGGCTGGGCGGTCATGGTCCACCCATCAGCAATACCCACCACGGGGCCTACTGGATGCACGGGGACAAAAAAATAGTTGCCTGCAAATGGCCGGCCGGCAGCGGGCAACCAAAGCCCGGGAGTAGGGTGGTGTCGTCTGACGCGGTTACGTGGGTGGCCCTGCGGGCCAGGCGGGTCGTGGGGCATGCGCGCCGGGAAGGTGCCAGGGGGCCGCGCAGTGGAGGTGCAGACCTCTGTACACGCGTGCATCCGTGCGCGCTAAGGGCCAGCATCACTTGGCCCTCATCAGTCGACTGATCGTGCCCCGGTCAGTGATGCGCGCTATCCACCGCAATGCTCTCGCCGCTCACCGCGAGGTAGCTGGCGTTGCGGTTGGCGAGGGCGTAGTGGATCAGCCCACCCAGGCCGGCGCCGAAGAACCAGGAGAACTGCGACAAGGTCTCGAAGGCTGGCACCAGCGCCAGCACGATGGCGATCAGTGCCGCCGGCACGAATGCCGCAACGGCACGCAGGTTGACGCCGCCGCTGTAGTGGTAGGCCGCCTGCCTGCTTTCGCTGTAGAGCTGCGGCAGGTTCACCCGGCTGCGGCGTACCAGGTAGTAGTCGGTGACGATGATGCCGTACAGCGGGCCGAGCAGGGCGCCCAGGCCACCGAGGAAGTACACGATCACTGAGGGGCTGTTGTAGAGGTGCCAGGGCAGGATCACGACCGCAATGGCGGCACTGAGCAGGCCTGCGCGGCGGAAATTCAGCAGGTTGGGTGCCAGGTTGGTCAGCACGTAGGCCGGGGCGACGAAGTTGGCCATGATGTTCACTGCCACGGTCACGATCAGGAAAGCCAGGCAAGCCAATACCAGGCCGGCGGTGTTGGGGATGGCCGCAACGATTTCGGTCGGGCTCTGCACCAGCTTGCCATCGATGCTGAACTGCGCACCGGCCAGTACCACCGCAATCAGGGCAAAGCCAAGCATGTTCACCGGCAGGCCCCAGAAGTTGCCTACGCTGATGGTGCGCCGGTCCGGGCAATTGCGCGTGAAGTCACAGAAGTTGAGAATCATGGTGCCGTACAGCGAGACCCACAGCGCAGCAGCGCCGAGCACTTTCAGCCACATGGCCGAACCGGTCGGGGCATTGCCGCTGGACCAGGCGATCGACAAGCCGCTGCGCCAGTACATCCAGCCGGCCAGGCTGGCGAAGGCGACCAGAATGATCGGCCCGGCCAACGACTCGAAGCGGCGCACCATTTCCATGCCGTAGGCGAAGATCGCCACCTGCACGCACCAGATGCCGAGGAAGGTGACCCAGCCCAGGCTCGACAGCCCGAGGATGCTGTTCTGGTCGTAGGCCTTGAGGTCTGGGGCCATGGCGGTGAGCAGTACACGCAGCACCACCGAAGCCAGGTAGGTCTGGATGCCGAACCAGGCAATGGCGATCACCGCGCGGATCAGTGCCGGAATCTGGGCACCATGGATGCCGAAGCTGATGCGGCACATGACCGGGTAGGGCAGGCCGGTTTTCTGACCCATGTAGCCGGACAGGTTCATCAAGCCGTAGATCACCAAGGCACCGAGGGCGAAGGCGGCCAGGATCTGCGCCCCGCTCATGCCCAGGGCGAACAGCCCGATGGCGAACGAGTAGTTGGCCATGTTGTGCACGTCGTTGGTCCACAGCGCGAACAGGCTGTAGCGACCCCAAGTGCGCTTGGCGGCACGGGTAGGGGCCAGGTCGGCACTGTACAGGCGCGGGCTCAATGTCACCTGGCCCGGGTCCGCCGTGGCGGTGGGGCGTGCATCAAGCTGGCTAACATCGGAACGCGAAATCGACGCCATCGGGACTCCATGATGGTTGTGTACTTTTGTTTTTGGATTTGTATACAAACAAGATTCGTACCAATCGATCAGGCGCAGGTAATTACAGCGGGTTGCCGGTCTCTAGCCGATCATTGCCTAGCGGGCGTGTATTTGAGTTGGGAATTTTGTGCACATTTCAGGTGCGCATTTGTTACCCCTTGCGCCAAGCCGAGGCGCTTGCTGTAAACAACGCAGATACACTACATGCCATTGGTCAGCAAATGATCGGCAAATGGCCTGAAAGCGAACACAGTAGCCGCATTTGGCTGCAAGCAACGGCTGGACAGGCCCGTTTTCCAACAGGGATCCGTATCGATGTTCACCTCAGTGCGCCGCGCTGTGCGGCTTGCGATGGCCATTGCCGGCCTGATCATTCTCGGTGCCTGGCACAGCGCTCAGGCGCAGTCGCTGCCCAGTGCTGCCGAGCTGCAGCGATTGGCACCCGCCGCCAGTCTGGCGACCTTGGCCCTGGCGCTTACCGCCTATCACTGTGCGAGCCAGGGGGGAGGGGACAACTTGCTGACCGTTATCGATTATTCCAGGGCCTCGCGTGACAAGCGCTTGTGGGTGTTCGACCTGCGCGCCAGGCAGCTGTTGTTCGAAGAGTGGGTCACCCATGGCAAGAACAGCGGCGCCGATCTGCCGAACGCGTTTTCCAACGCGCCGAACAGTTACCAGTCCTCCGTCGGCCTTTATCAAACCGGCCAGGCCTACAATGGCAAGCATGGGCGCTCGTTGCGCCTGCAGGGGCTGGAGCCAGGGTTCAATGACAACAGCATGGCGCGTGCGATCGTCATGCACGCCGCAGCGTACGCCGACCCCAGCGTGGTGCCTAGCCTCGGCCGCCTCGGGCGCAGCCAGGGTTGCCCTGCCGTACGCCCGGCGATTGCCGAGAAATTGATCCACACGCTGCAACGCGGCAGCTACGTGTTCGCCTACTACCCGCAGCAGGCGTGGCTGAAGCACTCGCGTTACTTGAACGCCCAACGTTGCGTGGCAAGCCCATCGATCGCCGGCAAGTGACGAGGCGCGCATACCTCGTCAGCAGCCTCACACGCTACGCGTCAGGCCGCCGTCGACCTTGATGTTCTGCCCGGTCATGTAGGCAGCACCCTCGCTGGCAAGGAACGCGATGGTGGCGGCAATTTCTTCGGGGGTGCCGTAACGCTTGAGCGGTACGCTGTCGCGGCGTTGCTCTGTGGCTGGCAAGCTGTCTATCCAGCCCGGCAGCACGTTGTTGATGCGCACGTTATCGGCGGCGTAGGTGTCGGCGAAGATCTTGCTGAAGGCCGCCAGCCCCGAGCGGAACACCGCGGAAGTGGGGAACAGGTCGCTCGGCTCGAATGCCCAGGCGGTAGAGATGTTGATGATCACGCCACCCTTTTGCCGCTGCATGTAGGGCGTCACCATGCGTGTCGGGCGAATGACATTGAGCAGGTAAGTGTCCATGCCTTTGTGCCAGTCCTCGTCGCTGATCTCCAGGATGGGCGCACGTGGGCCGTGCCCCGCGCTGTTGACCAGCACATCGATGCGGCCCCATTTGCCGACCACAGCGTCTACCAGGCGCTGCAGGTCTTCAACCGACTGGTTGCTACCGGTAACGCCGATGCCGCCAAGCTCCGCGGCCAGGGCCTCGCCCTTGCCCGATGAAGAAAGGATGCCCACTTTAAAGCCATCCGCGGCCAGGCGCCGAGCTGCGGCGGCACCCATGCCGCTGCCACCGGCCGTGATGATTGCAACTTTGTCTACTGTCATGCTGCCTCCCAGGTTGGCGTTCATTTGATTGCATAAGTGCTTCCACCATAGCAGCGCCCTCGGGTGGCAAGTGAGACAGTCAAGCTTCTCAGAGCCAGTAGTTAAGCTACTGGCTTGTTGCGCGTGGCAGGGGCCAAGTCGCGCAGACGCAGACCGGCGGCACGCAGATGATCTTGACGCGTGAAATTTTTAATGTATTTTTTCATGAAAAATATCTGCGAAAATTTCACGAGCGCCCAGGCTATTGAAGCCGTGCCAGAGGTTGAAGCCCTTGCAAACGCGGGCGGCATTCAAGGGCGAGTCTTCACTTGAGTTGGTTCACCTCACAAGGACAAGAACATGAGTGCCCCCTCTGCGGATTTGCTGCTTGAAGTGCGTGCGTTTCGGGCGCAGCACCCGGCCATACGTTATGTCGACCTGATTGCGCTGGACATTCCCGGGCATTTCTACGGCAAGCGCTACCCCATCGACATGCTGGAAAAGGTTGCAGCTGGGGCACCGCTGAAGCTGCCGCAGAACTGCGTGCTGCTGGGTACCCAGGGCGGCCTTTACCCCATAGGTGACTACTGCTTTGCCGACGGCGACCCGGATGCCGTACGGCGGCTGGTGCCAGGTACGCTGAAGCCGGTGCGCTGGGAAAAAGAACCAAGCGCCCAGATGCTGATCACCTCCGACGGCACCGCCAAACCGATCGAGTTCGAGCCACGGGAAGTGCTGGCCCGCGTGCTGCAGCGCCTGGCCAGGCGTGGCATACACCCGGTGGTGGCGTTCGAACTGGAGTTCTACCTGTTCGATCGCGCGCTGGACAACGGCTTGCCCCGTTACCCGCGTGACACTGCCAGCGGCGACGCAGACGACCAGCCGAACATGCACATCGAGCGCCTCTCGCGCTTTTCCTCGGTGTTGCATGAAATGGTCGATGGCGCCAATGAGCAAGGCGTGCCGGCGAACGTGATCACTGCCGAGCTGGGCCCAGGCCAGTTCGAAATCAACTTCTCGCACAGCGACGATGCCCTTGCCGCGGCTGACTGTTCGGCACTGTTCTGCCGCAGTACCCGGGGCATTGCCCTGAAGCACGGCTACCGTGCCAGCTTCATGAGCAAGCCCTACCTGGATGCGCCAGGCAGCGGCATGCACGTGCACGTCAGCCTGTACGACAACGACGGCAACAACCTGCTTGCCGCTGCCGAACAGCGCAAGCTTCGCCATGCGGTGGCGGGGTGCCTGGAACTGCTGCCGCACTGTATGCCG
Source organism: Pseudomonas sp. MB-090624 (assembly GCF_003205245.1). Lineage (NCBI taxonomy): Bacteria > Pseudomonadati > Pseudomonadota > Gammaproteobacteria > Pseudomonadales > Pseudomonadaceae > Pseudomonas > Pseudomonas sp. MB-090624. The sequence goes on from NZ_QJRK01000037.1 coordinate 11,138, forward strand.
ATTTTTGCCCCCAACCACAACGCCTACCGCCGTTACGGTGCCATGGTCAACGCCGCGAGCAAGGCCAGCTGGGGCTTCGAAGACCGAGATGCGTGCATTCGCATCCCCGAATCCGACCCGCGCAACCTGCGCATCGAGCACCGTCTGGCAGGCGCAGATGCCAACCCGTACCTGGTGCTGGCGGCCATTCTCACCGGTATGGAGTACGGCCTGGAGCGGGGCGTCGAGCCCATCGCCCCGCTGAACGACGACCGCCAGAGCGGCATCGACTTCCCCAAGGACCCGCTCAGCGGCCTGGCCGCCATGCGTCATCACCCGGTGCTGGAGCAAGGCCTGGGCAGCGAGTTCGTGATGGTGTACTGCGAAAACAAGTACCAGGAGCAACTGGACTTCATGCGCCACATCGATGCCCGCGAGTATCGCTGGTTCCTGTAGCGCCTGCGGTTCGCCCCAATCCCTTGTCAACCTCAACCACGCGCAATACCCATTGCCGGAGGACGCTATGCCACGTGTGCCCGTGATCGGCATCACCGCTTGCACCACCCTGAGCGGGCAGCATGCCACCCAGACCATTGCCGAGAAGTATGCACGTGCGGCAGCCAAGGCGGCGTGCGGCCTGCCCATCGTGATACCCAGCCTGGGCGAGCTGCTCGATAGCGCCGACATCCTCGCGGTGGTGGACGGGCTGATCTTTACCGGTTCGCCGTCCAATATCGAGCCGTTTCACTACCACGGCGCGGCCAGTGCCGAGGGCACCCAGCACGACCCGCTGCGGGACGCCACCACATTACCGCTGATGCGCGCGGCGATCGCTGCCGGCGTGCCGGTGCTGGGCATCTGCCGTGGTTTTCAGGAAATGAACGTGGCACTGGGCGGCACCCTGCACCAGAACGTGCATGAGGCTGGCGCATTCATGGACCACCGCGAAGGCGCGGGCGAGCCCATCGACAAGCAATATGGCCCGCGCCACACCATGCATGTGCAGCCAGGCGGTTTGCTCGAACGCCTGGGCTTGCCGGCAGTGTTCGAGGTCAACTCCATCCACGGCCAGGGCATCGATGTGCTGGCGCCGGGGTTGAGGGTGGAGGCATTGGCGCCCGACGGCCTGGTGGAGGCGATCTCGCTGGACAACGGCCAGGGCTTCAGCCTGGCCGTGCAATGGCACCCCGAGTACCAGGTCATGGACAACCCGCAGTACCTGACCCTGTTCCAGGCGTTCGGCGCGGCTTGCCGCCAGCGCTCGCTGCTGCGCCAGAACCGCAAGCAACCCACCGCGCAGCGCGCCTGCGCGACCTGATGGAGTGAAGACAATGAGTGCACAGAATTCGCAGACCCAGGCTTGGCAAGCGCTTAGCCGCGACCACCACCTGGCGCCGTTCAGCGATGCTAAACAGTTGGCCGAGAAAGGCCCGCGCATCATCACCCAGGCCAAGGGCGTATACCTGTGGGATAGCGAGGGCAACAAGATCCTCGATGCCATGGCTGGCCTGTGGTGCGTGGCGGTCGGCTATGGCCGCGATGAGCTGGCGGAGGTCGCCAGCCAGCAAATGAAGCAGCTGCCGTACTACAACTTGTTCTTCCAGACCGCGCACCCACCGGCGCTGGAGCTGGCCAAGGCGATCGCCGATCTGGCCCCGCCAGGCATGAACCATGTGTTCTTCACCGGCTCCGGTTCCGAAGGCAATGACACCGTGCTGCGCATGGTGCGCCACTACTGGGCGCTGAAAGGCCAGCCCGACAAGAAGGTGATCATCGGCCGCATCAACGGCTACCACGGCTCTACCGTGGCAGGCGCTGCCCTGGGGGGCATGAGCGGCATGCACCAGCAGGGCGGGGTGATCCCGGATATCGTGCATATCCCGCAGCCGTACTGGTTCGGCGAAGGCGGCGACATGACCGAGGCCGACTTCGGCGTGTGGGCCGCCGAGCAGCTGGAGCGCAAGATTCTGGAGGTGGGCGAAAGCAACGTCGCAGCCTTCATCGCCGAGCCGATCCAGGGTGCCGGGGGTGTGATCATTGCGCCGAACACTTATTGGCCGAAGGTCAAGCAGATCCTTGCCAAGTACGACATCCTGTTCGTGGCCGATGAAGTGATCTGCGGCTTTGGCCGCACCGGGCAGTGGTTCGGTACTGACTACTATGACCTCGAGCCCGACCTGATGACCATCGCCAAGGGCCTGACTTCGGGCTACATCCCGATGGGCGGCGTGATCGTGCGCGACGAGGTGGCGCGGGTCGTCAGCGAAGGCGGCGATTTCAACCACGGCTTTACCTATTCCGGCCACCCGGTGGCCGCGGCGGTGGCGCTGGAGAACCTGCGCATCCTGCGCGACGAGCAGATCATCACGCAGGTGCAGGATAAGACTGCGCCTTACCTGCAGCAGCGCCTGCGTGAGCTGGCCGACCACCCGTTGGTCGGTGAGGTGCGTGGCCTGGGCATGCTGGGCGCGATCGAGCTGGTAAAAGACAAGGCCAGCCGCACCCGCTACCCAGGCAAAGGCGTGGGCATGATCTGCCGCCAGCACTGCTTCGACAACGGCCTGATCATGCGCGCGGTGGGCGACACCATGATCATCGCGCCGCCTTTGGTGATCAGCCTTGCCGAGATCGACGAGCTGGTGGCAAAGGCGCGCAAATGCCTCGACCTCACGTATGAGGCTGTTCGCTGAGCGGCAGGTAGCCTCAGCGGGGCTGCAAAGCGGCCCCGGTTTGCCTGGCTGGCACGCGCAAGGCCTGGAAGCATTTTGCTTTGCAGGTTGAATCCTGTACTTTTCAGGGCATTGTTTTTCCGTCCGAACGTCGCGATTCAACTATGAAAGTGCACGAAGAAATCGAAGGCCTGGCAGTACTGATTCGCGACCTGCGCAAGTTCAAGGGCCTGACCCTTGGCGAGCTGGCCCAGCGTATCGGCCGCTCGGTGGGGTTCCTGTCCCAGGTTGAGCGCGGTGTATCGCGCCCGACCGTCGCCGACCTGACGGCCATCAGCGAAGAGCTCGGTGTGTCGACTGCCTACTTCTACAAGCTGGCCAAGCCCCGCGAGCTCGGCTGGGTTACCCGCCCGCACGAGCGCCGCACCTTGCACCTGGCCGGTGGCATCACCGACGTGCTGGCATCGCCCAGCATCAGTGGCGCATTCTCCATGCTCGATAGCCACCTTGAACCTGGGGCGAGCAGCGGCGAGGAGTACCTGGACGACAGCTCGGAGCAGGGGTGTTTCGTGCTCGAAGGCGAATTGACCGTGTGGCTCGACGGCGGTGAGCCCGTTACCCTGCGCGCCAATGACAGTTTCCAGCTGCAGCCACATGCCAGCTTTCGTTATGCCAACCTGACCGGCAAACCAACGCGGGTGTTGTGGGTGTTCAGCTGATGGAAAGATGACCTGCAAACACTGGGGTGGCTGCATGGGTTATCCTTGCACCCCGCAATCAACCACAAGCAGTGAATTGAACGATGGGTTTTGAACAACTAGCAGAGCTACGCGACCGCCTGCGGGCGGAGAAACAGCAGGTAAAGGCCGAAAGCGCGAAACAGCCAAAGCGCAAGCCGTCCCCGCAGGCGAAGCCGCGCGAACAGGATCCGGCGGTCGCTGCGATCTGGCCTTTGCAGAAGCATTTTCCCCTGGCCTTCCCGGTCAACCCGGCCCCCAAGGTGCCGCTCAAAGAAGGCATCTTCAAGGATGCCGAGCAACACCTGGAGCTGCTCGGGCTTACCCGTGAACAGCTGAAGCTGGGTATTTCCACCTGGTGCCGCGGCGCCCGGTACTGGGCCAGCATGGTGGAAAATGCACCGCGCCTGGACCTCAGTGGCCAAGCAGCGGGTACTGTGACTGCTGCACAGGCACTGCATGCCAAGCAGCAGGCTGCGCGGCACCGCAGCCAGGAACGCCGTAACCGGGCGAAGGCCAAGGCACAAGCTGCCGCCCCTGCCGCCGAGCCTGCTGGCGAGCAGCCTGAGGCCTGACCCAGCCCCTCGCCAACCTGGCGAACCTACTGATCGCCTCCGTGCATCGGTGCCCGGGGCTGCCCTGCTGGCCAGCCCCGGGCACAACGTCAACCGCGACCGTGAGCGTTGATTGACATGTGCCTGCAACTGATTCCTGCCACTACCAGCCACTGCACCTTCGCCCGCGACCTGACTCGCCGCGCCATGCTGCCTTATTACGGCCAATACGGTCTGCTTTGGGTAAAAGACGCCTTCGACCAGGCCTGGGGCTGGCGCGAGCAGTGGCTGGTGGCAGATGGCACCGCGGTGCTGGGTTACTGCAGCCTCAGCCAGGACCGCCAGGCCCTGTTCATCCGCGAGTTGCATTTGCTCCCCGAGCACCGCGGGCGCGGTGTTGGCAGTTGGGTGCTGGAGCAGTTGGCACTGTGGGCCAGGCAGCGGCAGTTGCCGCTGCTCAGGCTGATGGTGTTTCGCAGCAATCCGGCACGCCGCCTTTACCAGCGCCATGGGTTTATCGAGATGGGCGAAGACGATTGCTTCCTGCGTATGCAGCGCGCTATCGAGTGATCGCCAGGCGCTGGCGTGTCCAGCGCGAACGGCGTAGGCATCAAGGATCCATATCGACGATCAGCCGGCGCGTTGCCCACCTGCTCGCGCGCTTGACGGGTCATGTTAAACCCCGGTAAACAGTATGGATTCTCACAGCCGAGCGTCGGACGTTTCTGACGGAAGTAATGCGTTAGGCCCACTGTGAAAAATTTTGTTAAGGTGGCGGGATCCAATCGCCCTGCTGATGAGGTGTGTGCTTGATTAGGGTCTTAGTCGTCGATGATCACGATCTGGTACGAACCGGTATTACGCGCATGTTGGCCGACATTGACGGCCTGCAGGTGGTGGGTGAGGGGGACTCGGGCGAGTCGGCGCTCAAGCTGGCCCGTGAGCTGAAGCCAGACGTGGTGCTGATGGACGTGAAAATGCCCGGCATCGGCGGCCTGGAAGCCACTCGCAAACTGTTGCGCAGCCACCCGGACATCAAAGTGGTTGCAGTCACCGTGTGCGAGGAAGACCCGTTCCCCACGCGCTTGCTGCAGGCCGGCGCTGCCGGTTACCTGACCAAGGGCGCAGGGCTCGATGAAATGGTCCAGGCCATCCGCCTGGCATTTGCCGGCCAGCGCTACATCAGCCCGCAGATCGCCCAGCAGCTGGCGCTCAAGCCGTTCCAGCCACAAGGCTCGCCGTTCGACGCCTTGTCCGAGCGGGAAATCCAGATCGCCCTGATGATCGTCGGTTGCCAGAAAGTGCAGATCATCTCCGACAAGTTGTGCCTCTCGCCCAAGACCGTCAATACTTACCGTTATCGGATCTTTGAAAAACTCTCGGTCACCAGCGACGTCGAATTGACCTTGCTGGCCGTTCGCCACGGTATGGTTGACGCAAGCCTGTAAACCTCATGTCCCAAGTTTTTGATGCCAGCGCATTCCTGGCGACCTGCAGTGGTCGCCCCGGCGTTTATCGGATGTTCGACGTCGACGCCCGCCTGCTGTATGTGGGCAAGGCCAAGAACCTGAAAAAGCGCCTGGCCAGCTATTTCCGCAAGACCGGCCTGGCCCCCAAGACCGCCGCGCTGGTTGCGCGCATTGCCCAGGTCGAGACCACCATCACCGCCAATGAAACCGAGGCGTTGCTGCTGGAGCAGAACCTGATCAAGGAATGGCGGCCGCCCTACAACATCCTGCTGCGCGACGATAAGTCCTACCCCTACGTGTTCTTGTCTGACGGGGAGTTTCCCCGCCTGGGTATTCATCGGGGCGCGAAAAAGGCCAAGGGCCGTTACTTCGGCCCATACCCCAGCGCCGGCGCCATACGTGAAAGCCTCAGCCTGTTGCAGAAGGCCTTTTCCGTGCGCCAGTGCGAAGACAGCTATTACGCCAACCGCACCCGGCCCTGCCTGCAGTACCAGATCAAGCGCTGCAAAGGGCCGTGCACCGACTTGGTAAGCGCCCAGGAATATGCCGAGGACGTGCGCCATTCGGTGATGTTTCTGGAAGGGCGCAGCCAGCAGTTGGGCAATGAATTGAATGCCGAAATGGAGAAAGCCGCCATGGCCCTCGATTTCGAAAAGGCCGCCGAACTGCGCGACCAGATCAGCCTGCTGCGCCGCGTGCAGGACCAGCAGTACATCGAAGGTGGCACAGGTGATGTCGATGTCATCGCTGCCTTCGTCAACCCGGGTGGCGCCTGCGTGCACCTGATCGGCGTGCGCGGTGGGCGGGTACTGGGCAGCAAGAACTTTTTCCCGCAGGTGGGCATCGAGGAAGACCTGGCCGAGGTCATGGCCGCTTTTCTTTCCCAGTACTACCTGGGCAATGCAGAGCGCGAATTGCCAGGCGAGTTGATCGTCAACGTTGTGCACGAAGACTTCACCGCCATTACCGAGGCCCTGCACACGTTGCGTGGGCGCGAGCTGACCATCAGCCACCGGGTAAGGGGCACCCGTGCCCGCTGGCAGCAACTGGCCGTGACCAACGCCGAGCAGGCGCTCAACGCCCGGCTGGCCAACCGTCAGCACATGGCGGCCCGCTTCGAGGCCCTGGCCGAGGTCCTGGGCCTGGACGAAGTGCCGCAGCGCCTGGAGTGCTACGACATCAGTCACTCCAGTGGCGAAGCCACCGTAGCCAGCTGCGTGGTGTTCGGCCCCGAGGGGCCGATCAAGTCCGACTACCGCCGCTTCAATATCGAAGGCATCACCGCTGGCGACGATTACGCCGCCATGCACCAGGCCCTGACCCGCCGCTATGGGCGTATCAAGGACGGCGAGGGCAAACTGCCCGACGTGCTGCTGGTGGACGGTGGCAAGGGCCAGCTGAACATGGCCCGCGATGTGATGCAGGAGCTGGGTTTCAGCGAACTGACCCTGCTGGGTGTCGCCAAGGGCGTCACGCGCAAGGCCGGTTTCGAAACCCTGTACCTGAACGACGTGCACCACGAATTCACCCTCAAGGGCGATTCTGCGGCCTTGCACCTGATCCAGCAGATCCGTGACGAAGCCCACCGCTTTGCCATCACCGGCCATCGCGCCCGGCGTGGCAAGGCGCGGCGGGTGTCCAGCCTGGAAGATGTTGCCGGGGTAGGGCCAAAGCGCCGCCGCGACCTGCTGAAACATTTCGGCGGCCTGCAGGAGCTCAACCGCGCCAGTATCGATGAAATTGCCAAAGCGCCCGGCATCAGCAAAAAGCTTGCCGAATCAATTTATGCCAGCCTGCATAGCGAGTAGAATGCCGGCTCAACTTGCGGCCAGTCGTACCGATGAATATTCCAAACTTGCTCACCGTTCTACGCGTCCTGCTCATCCCGTGCTTCATTCTACTGTTCTACATGCCGTACCAGTGGAGTTACATGGCCGCCAGCAGCGTGTTCGCGGTTGCCGCTGCCACCGACTGGCTGGACGGCTACCTGGCGCGTCGCCTGCAGCAAAGCACGCCGTTCGGTGCCTTCCTCGACCCGGTGGCCGACAAGCTGATGGTGGCGGTGGCCCTGGTGCTGCTGGTACAGACCCACGCGAATTTCTGGCTCACCCTGCCGGCGGCGGTGATCATCGGCCGTGAAATCGTGGTTTCGGCACTGCGCGAGTGGATGGCCGAGCTGGGCGCGCGGGCGCACGTGGCCGTGTCCAACCTGGGCAAGTGGAAAACCGCAGCGCAGATGCTGGCGCTGGTGATCCTGCTGGGCAACCCGCCAGCGGTGACCTTCTGGGTGATTCTCGGCTATGCATTGCTGTTGGTGGCGGCGGGGCTCACACTGTGGTCGATGGCGCACTATCTGCTGGCGGCCTGGCCGCACCTGCGCGAAGGTTCGGAGCAGAAGTAAAAGTTTTTTTGAATCAAGGGGTTGACGCGGTTTTTGAAATCGCTAGAATGGCACCCATCACGACGCGGGAATAGCTCAGTTGGTAGAGCACGACCTTGCCAAGGTCGGGGTCGCGAGTTCGAGTCTCGTTTCCCGCTCCAAATATGGATTTACAGGTTTCAATTGAGGTCTGTAAATCATCGAAAATAGACGCTTCGGCGTCTTTTTTCGTTTCTGTCAGCCACGAAATTCCAAGTACATTTTCAATTACAGCGATTTCGTAGAGCTGGGTTAAAGGCCGGCCCATGTTCGCGTTCAGCCAGGCCTGCCTCCCGGGCGGCTGCCAGGTGCAGGCGCTCACCCAGCCACATGACCCACGCGGCTTTTTCGTAATGCTCGGTGATCGACAGCCTGACATGAGGGCGCAGCAGCGTCAGGCTGCTGCGGCCGCTACCGTCGTGTAGCGGCTGGATCCAGCCGTAACGCAGGCCCAGAGCATAGGCCGTCGCCCATGAGCCGGTGGCAGACTGGAATGCGTTTTCGCTCCACATCACGGGCATGTTCGAGTACTGGCGAGTGTCTGGCCGCAAGTCCAGTGCTGCCTGGACCAATTGCGTGCCCTGTGGCGGAAGGTTGCCTGCGCTGAGCTGATGGTCCTGGCTGCTGTAGGTGAAGCTGTAGAAGGCGAACGCCAGTTCTGCAGCGAGGGTAGGTAGCTGCTCGAGCAGCGCTGGCAGGTCTTGCAGGCGCTGCCAGTCAGCCGCTGTTCGGTTAATCATCGCACCTCCGTTCAAGGCAGCCCCGACGTGATCTGGATGTGTCGTATCCAGGACGAAACTAACCGTACAACGAGTATGAGCGTTAAATCCTACTCAATTGGTCAACTGTAGCGCCACAGCCGCGATCAAGCAAAGCGCCAGACTGTTGAACAGGGCACATAACGCTGAGATCGCGTAGAGGCGGTTTTTGCCTCGGAGTGTTTTGATCGGTGCCAGCGGCTTCCTCCTGCAAGCGGGTGAACTGGCTGCCTTTGTGGAAGACACGGCTCACGCGCCAATGATTCTGGGCCAATTGAAACGCTGGCTGTACAACGGTGCGGAGCGTGCGATCGAGCCATTTGTCATCGGGCGCAGGGCACGGCTGTTCATCGCTGCGCCCAAGGCCGCCAAGGTCAACGGCCAGGAGCTCTATGCGGCTACACTACGTACCTGAGCGCCTGCCTTATGCGTCGTTGGTCGCTGACTATGCCCTTCTGCCTGGAACTGGATTACGTCCTGGCCGATACGCGGGATGGCCACCGCTCCCCAATTGCCACCGGCCCAACCCTGGGATACCCGCACCCAGCAAGAGCTGAGTTTGTTGTTTGTTGCTTTCCCGGTCTTAGGGGAAGCTGACCATGACCCGGCCCCATTCATCGCAATAGATCTCCTTACCAGGCGGCCCGACGACGGTCGCCATGTGCGGGCCGTCCACACGGGGCTTTCGAGCGGATGGGGGGCACGACTCGGTTTTAGCGGGAACAAGTTGGGCGGTTTGCTCATAGCGCCTGCCTTAATGGACGCCAGGTTTTTGAGCACTGCAGGGTGCCCCGGCTCAGTCCGCGGGCCGCGAAGATCTCCGGCGTGACCGGCGACAGCACCAGATCGGACGCCAGAATCGCCATCTCCAGCAGTACGTTGCGTACGCCCTGTGTATCGATAACAACAGGTGGTAGTGTGGCCGGAACAGTGACCGCAGGTTACGCAGCCGCAGTCGGCCATCCGGTACATGCAAAAGTAGGGTGTTCAACTGGCCTTGCGCGTCATTCGACACTACCAGGTCCAAGCCCTCGATGGCGGTGCGGCAGATCAGTTGCCTCAGCCGCGTGGCGAAACGCGGTCGATCAGCCAGCGCTCGAGCTTTAGGGAATCCCAGCCGACCGCACGGATGCCAAGCTTGATGGGCTTGGGGAACTTGCTCTGGGCGATCAGTGCGTAGATGTGCACGCTTGAAGCCAGTCTTACGCTTCACGTCGGGGCGGCGGAGGATGCGGTGTTCGGTGTCGAGCACCAAGGCTTGGATGGGCTGGGTCAGCTTTGACTCTCCTGGACGTCCGTTGACATCGATGAGGATGTGCCCGCATTCAGCGCCTGCCGCAGCCATCGCGCAGCAAACAATGCGGAACACGCTCTCACCGGATAGATGACCGCGCCGCGCTCACAAGACGTTAAGCAGAGATCCCCTACAACTTATCCCGTTGTCTTCTGGCATCGATGCGGCGCTATCCAGCGACGAATGCCCTATCCAGCGCCCGTAGCCATATCTCGGCAAGACAAAAGGCGTTTGGCTGATACCTGACTCCAAGGACAGGTAAAGAGCAGATGTGACGCGTCTGATTCAGATGCAAAAGGTCTGAAGGGCGCGGCCCGAAATCAAAGGCCGCACAGGCAGGGCCCTGCGTACGCTTGTCGCAAAAGGTTTCATTGAGGATGCAGAAGCGGTCTGCAGCAGATCCGGACTGTCTGAATTCAGCGAAACGTCAGTGCGGCGCAGCCGCTATCCGCAACGCTCGATGGATAAAGCGTGCCAGGGGCGTGTCGGGTTCGTAGGTGGCGTAGAGCAGATGCGTCGAGATACGAACCGCCTCACCGGCGAGAGGCCGTAGCACGATGTCCTCGATGTCATGCGCCTTCAATTGGGCCGCACAGCTCAGTCCCACGGCATATCCCGCGGCTACCAGGGAAATCAGCATCTCCTGGCTACTGGCCTGTGCCGCCACGGTGAGTGATGTGCCAGCGCCGGCCAGCAGCGATGACACTTGCTGATGCAGCCCGCTTTGCAGCTCGGGATGGAACAGGACCAGTGGGCATGCTGCCAGTTCTGCCAGGGGCACCCGCTTATGGACCAACAGCGGATGACGAGGTGGGAGGGCGACTACCAGTTCGGTCTGCCACCGCGTATCGCTGGACAGGCCGTGGGGTTCGTCGGGGGCACAGGCAAAGCCGACATCGAACAGGTTGTGCTGCAGGTCTTTGAGCTGTTCGGTCAGCGGTACCTCGCACAACTGTAGGTTGATGTCGGGCTCTTCCTCGCGGCTGCAGGCCAGCAACGCCGCGAGGCGCTTGGGCAGGATGCCGTCAGAGAGGGCAACGCGCAGTGTTGCGAGTGAGCCGGCGGCGGCTGCCAAAGTTGCGCTGCGGGCCTGATCAACCAAGCTGAAGATCCGCGGGGCAGATTCAGCAAGCGCCTGGCCTGCGGGAGTCAGATTCGTCCCGATACCGGCGCCGCGCTCAAACAGTGTTACTCCCAAATCGTGCTCTAGATCTCGAATCGTGCGGGAGAGCGGGGATTGTTCGATATGCAGGCGGTCAGCCGCACGGGTGAAGTGGCGCTCTTCGGCGACGGCGAGGAAGCATTGCAACTCGCGCAGGTTCATCGTGCGCCCTCGCTACGTGCTTGCCTTTGATGGGGGCTTGCTCCGGTCGGGTTAGTGCGATCAGGGGGATCGCCAAGGAGGGCCTGGGCGGGTGAATTGATTACAAACATGGTGCTCCGACTGTGATCAGTGCAGGCGGACGGCTGCCTGCGGGCCAGAGCATGGCATTGAGGAGCGGATACCTTCAATATGCGGGCAATGAGTCTGAGGGTATGTTTGATGGACCCTGCGTCAACCAGGATTCAAAATTATCAAGAGGGGGCTAGTATGCAGAAAATATGGGGGGTGTCAATTCTCGTTGCGAATCGTAACTGGAAGTTATAGTTCGTTGTAGGATATGAGTTCGTTTATTGAGGGTCAAATGCTTCCTTGATGCATGCGTCCTACGAAATGTAGTAGCTCCGGGCTACTTGCTGACGGGAAATATCAGTCAGTACGAGGTTGATGTTGATTTTCGTCCCATCTGCTCTTCGCTGGCGGCACTTTTAAGCATTTATGGCTGAGCAAGTGGGGCGTCAGAGATGCTCGCTATGAATAGGGCTATTTCTTGTTGAAGTTTTTATAGTTTGTATTTATGATTTGAAAATCTTAGTTATTTTGGTTATGGCTGTAAGTAGTGGTCCTCTGTGTTTCGCAACGATCTCGTGGATTAATAAATGTGATTACAGGCGCGTCATATTGGGCGCCTGTATAAGGTTGTGTGAATGTAGTATGGGGTGGCCAAAAACATGTTGATAAGGCGGTAGAGGGTTACTCGGCCAGTATTTTTTTGAATTCACGCTTTAGTGTGGTAGCCATTCCGCAGACGGACAGTCCATAGTGCGCTAGCTCTTTTGCTCTGAGAATATCACCTTTAGACATCCATGACATCGCGGAGATTCGAGCTAATCGAGATTTAGTCATTGAACTAAACTGATAGGGTATGTTTCCTGACTCGATATTGCTTGGCGATAGTGGTAGGCAAATTGAATCTTGGTTCTCAAAGCTATTGAATAGTGAAATTCCGTGAGAGTTAAGCAATTTTATGGAGTTGTCTCTCAACGCATCTCTGTTCTGGGTATTTTCTATCCAGAAGTCACTTTCCTCTGGTGGTGTGATTCGAAATCTTATATCGCAATCAAGTTCGGATTTTTCCAGAAGTATGTCTTGGGCGGGGGTGTGTAAGAAAAGTGCTATTACGCCGCCGTTGTAGCAGATTGCATTGTTATCGCTTCTGGCTTGTGGTGAAATATAGTCAGCATAGTGTTCGCGCAGCCTGATAAAACCAGATGGGGTTGGAATGAACCCGTTCTGCTTTAATTCGTCAGATATTACTCTTGATGCCTCGTGTTCTAATGCGTTCATCGTATGGATACCTTAAAATTCCTTGTTGCTATATTTGGTTTCAATTCCTAGCTTGTCAAGCTTTTTTTGTAGCGCGGGCGTTGGTCCTGATTTTTGGGTCCTGGCGCTCCTGGAGAACTCCCAGACTACTCGATCCACGTCACCTTTCCGCATCAATTTTACATCGCGAGCTAGTTCTTGGCGTATTCGCGAGTTCAATCCTGTTCTTCCGACTTTTGATTCGATTGCAACAATTTCCCCTCCCTTTTTTAGAATATCTACTCGTCTTAATCCACCTGTTACTCGGAAGTTCTTTTCAATTTCAGCACCTTCCCTTGCGGCTATGTGGTCTCGCGCTGCATCTCCAGACTTTTTGTTAGATTGGACCGTTCCTCCACTTCTTGACTTGATCGGGCCATTATGTGAAGGGTTTGGTTGCCGTGAAGTGGGTTTCGGGCTTGACGTTTTTTTTGGTATGGCCTTGTCGGGCGTTTTATTTAAAGTCTTAAGGCTTGATGAACCGCGTCTTGCCATCTTTCCTGTCGTTCCAGCCCAGCCGATGAACGGTATGGCAGAGGCAAATGAGAGTGCAGCCCCAGTATAGTCTCCTCTGAGGAAACTGACGAATCCGTTAGAGATATCAGCGGCTTCTCCAAAAATTGGAATTAGACCGACAAGATCTAGGCCAAATTGAATTTTGTCTAGGATTTCATCTGCACTGGAATTCTCGGCTGTGGTTTGGTTTTCCACAGGAGGATTGGAGTGATCTGCACTTGTGTTAGATGTTTGTACCTCACCTACAACTCGACCAACAGTGTTGCCGTTGGCGTTTGTTCCTGCTGTATTTGTTTCTTTGATAGCTGCAGGTGGAATGTAGTTTGGTAATTGATACTCAGACACGTCTTCTCGGAATTTTGTATATTCCTCATAAGTTAAGTGTTCACGAGTCAGCAGGGTTTTTCCTTCCCAGAACTGAACTACTACGCCGTTGCCTTCTTGATAAGTGGCGATGCTATGCGTGTCACTTATGTATCGTTGGAACTTACTGACTTCAATTTCTACAGGCTCGTCCATGGCTACGACCCATTCATCCAGAAGAGATCATTGTGGCGGACGACTAATTTCCCCTCAGCGCGCACTGTGCTGCTATTTTCTTGCGGATAACATTTGCCACCAACGGTATTGCTCAGGATCCCTTTTGCCGCGCCTGCCTGATCCCCCTCTGTTTTAGGTACTAGACTCATGTCGTATACGACGATTGGTTTGCCGTTGACGCGCACGGATTTAGCTACGCCAGTCGCTATTTTGAGTTCCGCAGTGACGGGATAGGGAACAGGCGGGGTCGCGCCACCCATTGGGGTTTTACAAACATCGGGGGCGATGCTGACGACTCTCAAGTTTTCTTGTTTACGAGCAAGTATATTCTCTGCCATCAGCCTCTCTCCCCATCAGCTGTTTTTGTTGGTCGGGTGCGTTTTATGAGCGGGGCTGTGGGGTCGATTTCGAACCTGGCTTCCAGTGCACGGATAGGTTCGGTAGAGAGAAGACTGATTCGATGAGTCAACGACAAACTCATTGCGTCTGTGTCGATAACCAGGGTGTCTGTGAGTAAAGGAATGGGAATCAGAGCACCGTTGTGAAGCCGTGCCAGAAGAAATGGCCGATGACCTGGTAATTCAACGACCAGACGACCGTTGTGGCCGTTTTCCTGTGAGGTCAGGTTGAACAATTCGATCTGTACGCCAGGCTTCAAGAAAGCTGTCTGCTGATCTGCAGGAGCACAGTTCCAATAGCCAAACTCAAAGTCGGCAGGGAGGCCAGGCCAGCGAGTGTCCCGCCATTCATCGTCATAGGTGCCCGCCAGGGTAAGACGTGGTGCCCAGGCGCGCCCGACTACTCCAAACCCTGCTGGTTGGTGAGTGAGCGTGCTGGATATTTCGGCCATCTCTTTAGCAGTGACATCACCGTCAGGCTGACGAGTTATTACAAGTTTGCTAATGGGATCATTGATCTGCTCAATTTGAGGGGCCAGCAATTCCTCTACCGATTGCTCAATGGATTTTGTGAGCTCAAAGTGACGAGCTTCGACCCATCCCTGGCCCAGGGGGTTGCTATAGCAAACCTGATTTATAATGTGAGGCTCAGAGGCATGATCAGGAAACTGTGGATTATGCAAAATGCTGGCGCCGCCAAAAGCGTATTCCCACTGCAATGGAACGCGGTCGGCGAACTCAGCCTCAGTCACATGCCAACCCGACAGCAGGCCCCGCTTGAACGTTCGAGGTCCAGTGAAGCGTAGACGCTTGTTCAACAAGATATTACTAGTTGGGGCATTAGCGCGGCGCAGTGTTGCCTCCGCTTGTGCATCCCGCCATGCATATAACTGTTGCTCCGTCGGAGGTCCGTCTGAAGTGGACGATTTTGGTGATGCAATATTTATCTCTAATGGCGCCGCAGGTTCGCTCAAGCGAATTCCAGCAGTCCACGACCGCGCAGCTTCCATGCCTGGTGCATAGGCATGTCCATTGACGATAACATCACAGCGAGGTTTGAAAGGTGCTAAATCACTTTCTTCCTTGACGCTACTGCGCCCTTCCTCGCCATAGTATTTATCGGCTAGGCAAAGTGGAACTGGATCATCATCGATTACTTCAGCGGAAAAGCTCCCCGGTTTCTTGGCAATGGGTTGTAGTCGATAGCCAACTTTCATCACAATCACTGGGTGCTCTATATCCAGTTTACTGAGCGCACTGAAGCACATGACGTCAAACGGCGTCAGGTTGCGAAATTCCATCCTGGGTTACCCCTTCAGTTAAGATCGACATCCTTGCCGTTGATTTGCACAGGCCCTGTGGCACTGAAGTCAAAGTTGCTGCCGTTGATCAGCACGGTTCCGTCGGACTTCATGACCAACGACGCTTTACCAACCGTGATGCTGAGTTCGTCGCCTGCTGTGATGTTGAAGCGGCTGCCAACGATCACGGACTTGTGAATGCCTACCTGCTCGCTTTGGCTAAGACCAACTGTCGTGTTCATTGCCGCACCGACACTGACCTGGTAGCCCGCGCCAATGGTCAATGCCTTGGCCAATGCGATGGTCTCGGTCTTGTTGGCACCGATGGAGATGGTTTCGTTATGATCCACCCGCTCGCTGCGGTCATTGCCGACGAAGGTGGTTTCGTTGTGTTTGACGACGTTGTTCTGGTCCCTCTCCGCATGGATAAACACTTCCTGTCGACCCAGCTCATCCTCGAAACGCAGCTCGTTGAAGCCATCACCCTTGTGGGTCTGGCTCTTGATGGTCATGCGGGTTTTGTGGTCGGGCAGGTCGTAGGGCGGCAGCTGGTTACCGCAATAGGTACGCCCGGTAATCATCGGCTGGTCGGGGTCGCCGTTGACGTACTGGATGACCACGTCCTGCCCGATGCGCGGGATGGCCATCGAGCCCCAACTGCCACCTGCCCACCCTTGGGATACCCGCACCCAGCAGGAGCTGAACTCGTCGTTGTTGCTCTCCCGGTCCCAGGGGAAGCTGACCTTGACCCGGCCCCATTCGTCGCAGTAGATCTCCTCGCCCGGAGGGCCGACCACGGTTGCCATGTGCGGGCCGTCCACGCGGGGCTTTTCGAGCGGAGCAGGGCGCCATTCGGTTCTGCCGGGTACCAGTTGGGCGGTTTGCTCATAGCGTGTGCTTTGATCGACGCCGGCTGCTTCTTCCTGGAGGCTGGTGAACTGACTGCCCTTGTGAACCACGCTGTTCACGCGCCAATGCACATTTAGGTCGTCGCGAGGGTGGCCTGTGAGTGTGAAGCTCAGGCCAGGCTGCAGCCTGACGTCATCCCCCTGCACCTGCGCGATGCGCACATCATGGCGCAGGGCGGTGATCCGGTTTTCAGTGAACGGCTTGCCCACGGCATCGCGTTTGTAGCGGCCAGGGTAGTCGAAGCGCTCGTAGTCGCTGGACTGGTGTTCCAGGAAAGCGCCTGAAGCACGGTGTTCCTGGCGATACGCCGGGTTGGTGAAGGTGTAGTCGCGCTGTACCTGTCGCGAGGTTCTGACGTGCTCGCTGTAGCAAAAGCGCCGCAGGCAAGGCCTGGCCTGATCGCCGCCACTGTCGGACTGATACAGCACGGTGTCGGGGTCGATAACGTCTTCGCCGTCGAAGAAGCCTTCGTCACTGTTGTCGGTCTTGAGCGCCCCATGGCTGATCAGCCCGAGGGATAGCAGCTGATCCGTGATGATCAGCTTATGCAGGGTTTCACTGTGCTCGAAGCGATAGACAAAGCCCTCTTCAGCCGCCAGGCGGGCGATGAAGGCAAGGTCGGTCTCGCCCGCTTGCACGCAGAACTCGCGCACGTGGTGATCCCTGATCGCGCGAAGCTCGTATTGAACGATGCCTTGACGTTTGAGCATCAGCTCAAGAATCTGCGGGACGGTCTTTTGCTGAAAGATGCGCCAGTTCGAGCGCAGTCCGGCGCGGGCCAGGATGGGTTCGACCAATGCGTTGTAGTAGGTACGGTAGAAGCCGCTTTCGCCCTGGCTGAATCGGCTGACCAGGCCGTGCACGTAACGCACCGGACCTTTGCCATCCCAGATCGTGAACACGATGGGTTTATCCAGCAGTTGGCCGAAATCGATGTCGGGTTCGAAGCTGATCAATTCCAGCTCGAGGGTGAAGGGCGTGCTGATCGCTTCCTTGAGTTCGAACGACACCACTTCAAATTCGGCATTGCCAACGAGTGGCTCGAAGGTGTACCGCAAATCAGATTGGCTGGCCATGAAAAATCCTTCCGCCGTCTGAGAGTTCAAAAACCCTTGGCAGGGCATGCCTGCCAGGGGTGTTCAGCCGGGTTAGACGATCGGTTTACGCCAGTCGTCGGAGCCTTCGGTGCCTGCGGTGACGTGGGTCCAGGAGATCTTGCGGTATGACATCGACACCTCGATCAACTGGGTGAAGTCAGCGTTCTCCTTGTTTTGTGCATGAGGCAGGGTGGTGTTGATGTCGACGATGGTGGCGTCCTCCAGCTTGGTGGTGAAGAAGTGCTCCTGCTTGCCCTCCACGGAAGTGCGATACCAGTTGACTTCAACGGTCGGCAGCATTTCGCCGCTGGCCAGCGCCTGATACATCAGCGGTGTCGCCTTGTTCAGTGAGCTGGTGAAGGCGAACGGTTTGTGTACGCGTTGGCCGGCCGGCTGGCCGCTTTGCGGGTCGGTAGGTACGGTTACCCGGTGTTTGATTTCCTGTACCAGGATCTCGTCTTCGTGGCCTTCGACAAACACGTTGCCGACCGAATCGGAGGTGAAGGCGCCCGCAGTGATGTTGCCTTGGGTCTGGCCTTCGATCTTGATGTAAGCGGGTGTTGGCATGGCAGTTTCTCCTGCGTCCATGTGGATAAGCACGTGCACAAAGGGCAGCGTGGCCATCGAAATCGATGGGCTTTTTCAACGAGGTAAATGCCCCGTCAATTCGTTGAATTCGGGTGTGCCGCCTGTTTACTGCTGCAAGATGCCGTTGAGCGACTGCAGCACCTCATTGGTGATCAGGTGCAGGCGGTAGCTGTAGATGCCGTAGGCTGTGGCCATCGCAATGGCAGAAATCACCAACGGGCTCCACCAGGGCCACTGCCGGTTCATGCGGAAGTTGCGCGGGGCGACGTTGGTGTAGGGGTCGCAGACTGTTGTCGGCGTGGGTCCACGCAGCTCACGGATGATTCCGTGAAGTTGGTGAATGAGCGTGTTCAGCGTTTCTTCGCCCTTTGGCGCCAGGGCGTACTTGCCCTTCAGGCCCAGGCACAGGATGAAGTACATGAACTCCAGCACGTCCTTGTACTGCCGGGGCTCTTGCATCAGGCGCGAAATCACGGTGAAGATCTTTTCGCCACCGAACGTTTCGCTGTGGAAAATGCTGAGCAGGGGCTCCTGGCTCCAGAGGCTTGCCTGGCCCCAGGGCCTCTCCATCACGGCTTCATCGATGAACAGGCACAGGCCATAGGAATAGGCCAGAAGTTGCGTGGCCTCGTAGCCCTGCTGACGCAGCTCTTGCTGAATATTTTCGATCTGGTTGCGCACCTGCCGGTGCACCTGTTCGAGGTTGGGCAGTGTATCGAGCGTGCGGATGCGCATGACCAAGCCGAGCAAAGGGGCGGCGGCGTCCAGCATCACGTTGCTGTAGCCGCCCCGCAGTTGGAAATCCGGATCGGCTGGGTAACCTTCACCCGCCGGATCGGGCTCTGGCGTGAGTGTCGAGCATCCTGCCCCCTTTGTGCCTGCAGTGTTTTCAAGCATCCAGCGCAGCTGCTCGACTTTCGCAGGTGCGCTGCCATCGCCCGGGTGGTCGTTCGCGTGCATTTTACTCACTCCTGATTGCCCAGAACTGCAACTCGAGCCCGGGGAATTCCCCGGCAATATGAATCCCGAAACCGTTGGCCGTGTTCATGCAGGCCCAGGCCGGGTCGCGGCGGTCGAGCCCGAAATAGCTGAAGCCTGCATGGAAGGGCAGCTCGCGCGGCGCCACCGGCAGCGGCTGTAGCGCAATACCGGGCAGTTGCTTGTGCACCAGGTCATTCAAGGTTTCCAGGGACGTGACCTTGGCCTTCTGCATGAACAGTTGGCGCAAGGTCGGCGGCGGCATGTCTGCACGCACGGCAAGGATGAAGTCCGCGTCATCGATCAGGCGGCGGTCTTCGAGCGTCGTCGTCATTACCCCGTAATCGAGCGCGTTCAGCGGTAGAGAGACCGCCCGCGGCTGCAGGACCGTACCCAGGGCGCGGCGCAACGTATCCTGCAGGGGTTTGAACGACGCACGCAATGCGCTGTGCTGGTAGGCGGGGTACTCGGCAGGCAGCCGGCTTTCGTCGGTGAAGGTCACAAACTCGCCGCACGCCTGGCTCATGTGCAGGTACAGCTGCTCAGGGTGTGTCTGCCCCTGCCTGGCCAGGTGCTGGAAGCACGGCCACCAGCGGTTCATGGCTTGCAACAGGTTGAAGTCGCGGATATCGGCGATGCCGGATTGGCCAGCAGCACCGATTCGGCTGGCCAGGTTGCGTGAGCGCTCGCGCAGGGTGTTGGTGATTTCTTCGAGGTAACGCTGCAGTGCGGGCACAGCCCGTACCGAGACGCTGGTCGGGTAGAACCCTTCGTCGAGTTGCAGGCTGCCATCGGGTCGCCGCTCCAGGATACGTGCCAGTGCCAGGCGGGTGTAGGCGCTGCTGTCGTCAGCCTTGCGCTTGAGTTGCAGGTTGGGCACTGCCAGGTCGACCTGGGCCAAATCGCCATCGGCGCTGTGGGTGTCCTTGATTTCCTGGGGCTGGGCGCTGTAGCGGAAATTGGCGGCGTTGTCGGGCCAACTCACCTCTCGACCGCCCTCGGTGCGCAGCGGCAGGCACAGGTAAACCTCGCTGTCCTTTGCGCCGTCGTCGTCGATTTCCAGCGGCGGCGGGGGCGGCAGGTCTGCCGGGATGTCGAACACCGTACCGTCCGGCATGATGCCGCGGGCGCGGGTGATCGCGACCTTGCCCAGGCTCAGGTATTCCTCGTTCAGTTGCAGCTCGCTGAAGCCATAAAAGGCCGCGTTCAGGCTGGCAAAACGTTGGTGCTGGGCTGCTTCAGCGGCGCGGGTAGCTTGCTGGAAATGCTGCGGTTTGACGAACAGGCCTTCAGGCCACAGGACGGGATTACGTGAACTCATGAGCGCTCCGTGTCAGCGTGAGTGAGCGAGAAGGGCAGGGTTGCAGGCGCCATCAGTCTTGCTCCTTGAGCAAAACCTGCGTGTCGTTGAGCAACACCGACAGGATGATCTGGTGGCCCCGCGGTGGAATGCGCAGTACCTGGTTCCAGGTGGCATCGTCCTGGTTGCGGTAATCGGCGATCACGGCAACGAAGCGGGTCTCGGGCTCGATGGCGGTAAAGGGAATGAACTTGAACTGCCCAGGGTGCAGCAGGTAATCGTCATCGCGAATATAGGTACTGCGCAGCGCCTTGGCGGGGTCTTTGTCCAGCAGCTCATAAAGGCTGTTGCGCAGCAATGAGTCGTCGCGCAGTTGCAGGATCTTGATAGCCATGGGCGTAGCCACCGCTTCGGTGGCCGGCGTGGTGCTGCGCGGTAAGGTCAGCACCATGTTCGCGTCTTCGTAGCGGCCGGGTGTGCTGTGCTCGAAGGGCGAGCGAAGCGGGAGATCGGCCTCCTCCTCTGGTAACTCGACAGGCGAGGCGGCCGGGTACTGCTCCTGCAGAAACTCGAACAGGGTGCCGACCTTCTCGGCCAGGGCGTAGGGGTCGCCCGCGCTCAAGGTGACTGCGTAGGGGCTGGGGGCCAGGCTGCTTTCTTGCTCGGCCAGCACCTCCACACTGCTGGGGTTGCTGTTGAGTGTGGGGCTGGCGTTGATGCTGAAAGCAATTTCGGTAGGGTGATCCTTGGGCGGCCCGACGGGTATCGAAGGGTTCAGCGCCACTTGGCCCATTTTGCCTAGGGCGGTGCAGCCCGAGAGCCCGATCAGGGTTGCCAGAAGCCCGGCCACTAGTGAATGACGCGTCATGGGCGTTCTCCTGCAACCAGGCGGTCCAGTGGGTCCTGCGCCGTGGCTTGCGTCACCGCGTCCAGTGCTGCCAAGGGATCGTTGCCCATACCTTGGGCGAATACCGAGCAAATCTCGGCGACCGGGGCCGTTGCGGGCTGGGCAGGCCAACGCTCTGCAGGTGCATCCAGGATGAATTGGTCGAGCACCCGTGAGTCGGGGTTGAATAACGCCTCCAGCGAACGGGCATCCGCTGGCGACAGCTGGACCAACAGCCGATAAGCGCCGACCCGAAGCCGGTCGCCCTCAAGCAGCCGCCTGGCTGACCGCGTACCCAGGCTGCCCAGGTTGTCGTTCAGGTAGGTGCGCCCGCAGCGGTCGATGACGCAGAAGCTACCTTCCAGCCAACGGATCTCGCAGTGGATCGGTGCCACGCTCTGTGCACCGTCATTGATCAGCCATGCGGCCCCTACGCTGCCGATGGTGCCGCCTGCGCGATCGAATGTGTGCCGGGCCGTGACGTTGTGCTGCAACTGGTCGAGGTTGGTAATGTTCAAGGTCAATGTGCTCATGAGCGCCCCCGAAAGCGCACCACGGGGCTGATCTGGCCATGGCGGTCATCGGTGAAGCTGGTCCAGCCTAAGTGGGCGCCTTGGCGCGGGTGCAGGCAGAAGGGCGACAGCGCGTTCTGCTGCAGCCGCAATTCCAGGTCGTAGGCCAACCCATCGCGCAGCAGGAAGTCGATCAAGGCGCGCAAGCGATTGAAGTTGATGCCGCTGGGCAGCAAGCCACGCAGTTGGGTTTGGTCCAGCTCGCTGATCACGATGGTGAACTTGCTGCTGCGCGTTCGCGTGCGGCTGCCGACCAGGAACGAAGTGCCCAGCTCGCCGTTGCTGCAGCCAAGGCTTACCAGTTGCCGGTTTGTCGTAGGCACCGAGCGGGTCTCGAACTCCCTGATGTGCACCTGTTTCAGGTCGAAGCAGTGGGCGATGATGCCCGCGACGGTGCCCGGTGCGCGGCTGCGGCTGGCGATGACACCGGCGAAGCTGAGCAGTCGGCTCCACGGCAACGGCGTGTCGCCGCGCAGTTGTTTGTCATTCAACCCCAGCAGGGCAAAGATGTACTGGGAGAAGCCATCGCTGGCACCTGGCTGGAAGCGAATGTAGTAGCGGTACTTGCGCCACACGCGGTGCAGCAGGCTGAGCAGGTAGTGGTTGAAGAAGTCGAAAAAGGCTGGCCGTACACCGATACCCTGCGCATGCTCGTAGGCCACCTGCTCCAGGTAGTAGGCAGGCAAGGGTGAGTCAGTGCCATGCAGGCCCATGAAGGTGGCGCACACGCGGTAGCGGTCTTCTGCCCCGGGCATGCGTTCGGCTTTGTACACGTCGGAAACCGGAAACGTCAGCCGTGGGTCACAGGCCAGCCGCACGCGCAGCCGGGTGGCCTGGTCCGGCCAGCGCGGTTCCAGGTCATCCCCATGCAAGCCGTGCAGGCGCTCCAGCAACTGGTAGAAGTTGTACTGGTGTGCCTCGGCGAGCAGCCTGTCGGCTAGATCAGCGGTTGTTTGCCGGTCTGGATGGGCCATGTGTAGTGCTCGTTGTTGGTGATGTTGATCACTTCCAGTTGATGGAAGGAATTGATGCTGGCGTACAGGGCGAAGAAGTGCGCCAGCACGCAGCCGAACAGGTACAGGTCGCCTTCGCACAGGAAGGCGGCCTGGTCCAGCTTCAGCCGTGTGCGTAGCCCGCGAATGGGCTGGCCCTTGATCAGCCAATCCAGAGGCTCGGTCTGAACATCGCGAATGCCTTCCAGGCGCTTGTGGGTCGTGCGTGTCTGCTGCAGGTCGTGCAAGGCCACGAAGTCATAGGCACGGATCACCGCCTTCAGCGGCTCGGCAGACAGCAGCGACAGGTAGTTGAGCGACATGTTGGAAACCAGCGCCCACTGCAACTGGCCATCCAGCACTGGCCGGTAGGGGCGGGTGGGTTTGCAGATGTTGGTGTAGGTGGTCAGCGCTGGCGTGGCTTCGGAAATCACATCGATGTCGTCGACGCCCAACGCCAGGGGCAGATCGCGGTTGGTGCAGGTCAGGTCGATGGACGCCGTTTCCAGCTCACCGGTGTAAGCGTTGGCATCGGCACGCACGAAGGCGATGCGATGTGTGACGCCCTCGCCGCGCAAGGACTCCTCGAGGGTGTAGCGGTAGTACAACGCCGTGCGCCCTTGAGCATGCTCGATCTCATGGGCGAACGATTCGAACGGGCGGAACGTGCGTAGGTGTTCGCCGGTGCTGCCGTCTGTTGTGGTGCGGGTGCTGACCACCTTGTCGACACTGAAAATCTCATACGCATGCCGTTCTTTCCCTCTGGGGGTCAGCTCGGCAGGGGCCTGCCGATTGGAGAGGTCGATAGGTTCGGCGCTGTAGCTGAACAGGTTGACCGCCGGCGTGCAGAACAGGCGCAAATCCGCCATGCCGATACGCAACGAGGCAGGAAGCTGGCGGGTGAAGTGAAGTTCGATGCCCACCTGCCGAGTCGCTTGATCGGGCCAGACTTTCTGCAGTGCGCTAACGCTGAAGAAGTGGAAGCGCTTCGCGAAAACGAAGTATTCCTGCAGGATCCGATAGCCATCGAAGACGTTCTGCGGATACGGCAGCAACCCTTCGTTCGCGCTGAAGCCCGGAAAGATGATGCTGCTGGCCGGCAACCGGTGCACTTGGCCATCGATCGTTACCGCCACATGCTTGAGGTATTGAGCAAGCCACAGGTAGAGCGTGCGGGCTGTCTTGTCATCACCGCTCAAGTGGAAATCCAGGCTGTCGCAGCCGAGGGTGTTCAAGGGGCGCTCGACCAGGGTGCGCAGTTCGATGCGTGCTACCGAACTGTCGAGCGTCTGGGTAGCGCTGACCGATTCGATCTCGAACGGGTGGATGTCCACGGCCGTGCACGTACGAAATTCACAAGGCACGCCATCCACGGGCCTGGAGAACAACGGTGAGCCCTTGGGAATGCAGTGTGATTGGCTGAGCGCTTGCTTGAGTGGCGTGAACTGGATGATCGTGGCGCTCGGCAGGGGCCGCAGGTAATTGGGCCACAGCAACTGCAGCATGGGCTGCGTCAGCTCTGGCAGGTCATCCTCCAGCTTGAGGCGCAACTTGGCGGTGAGGAAGGCAAAAGCCTCCATCAGCCGTTCGACGTCCGGGTCGCTGCCACCTTTGCCCAGCAGCCGGGCAAGTTGTGGGTTGTCGGTAGCGAAGTCGTTGCCCAGTTCATGCAGGTAACGCAACTCTTCGCTGAATCGATCCTTGAGTGACATCGGTCACCTCACTCGGGTATGGCGGCTATGGCCGTTGACCAGCAGCTCCAGTTGCAGCTGCTCGTGGTGGTTGTTGACCTGCACCAGGCAGTCCAGCCTGAAATGCAGCTCCAGCGGGGCGTGACACGCGGGCATGGCCTTGAGCGCGCGCACGTGCACGCGCGGCTCGAAGCGCTGAATGGTGCGGCGTATGTCGGCACTCACTTGCTTCAACAGGTCGCCACTGCTTGTGGCATGCCCGTTGAAGTCATGCAGGCCCAGTTCAGGGCTGCTTTGTGAGCAGCCCTGACGTGCATTGAGTAGCGTTTCAAGGTGGCGCTTGATGGCGGCAATCTTTTCGGCAGCGTTTTCTTGCCGGGAAGGCGTGCGGGTAACAGACGGGTCCGTCACCAAGCGATTGAAAAAACCACTCATTCGGTATCAAGCCGGCCAACCAGCGAGATCTCGAAATTTGCGCCCATGTATTTGAAGTGCGGGCGCACGGCGAGCGAGACCTGGTACCAGCCCGGATCCCCGGCAACGTCCGAAACCACGACCTTCGCGGCCCGCAATGGGCGACGGCTGCGCACATCGGCCGAAGGGTTTTCCTGGTCGGCGACGTACTGCCTGATCCATTTGTTCAGCTCGGACTCAAGATCGCGACGTTCCTTCCAGCTGCCGATCTGCTCGCGCTGCAGCACCTTGATGTAATGGGCCAGGCGATTGACGATGAACAAGTAGGGCAGTTGCGTGCCCAGCTTGTAGTTGGTTTGGGCCTGCAGGCCTTCCGGCGTCTTGGGAAACTGCTTCGGTTTCTGGACCGAATTGGCCGAGAAGAACGCGGCGTTGTCGCTGTCCTTGCGCATGGTCAAGGCGATGAAGCCTTCTTCGGCCAGCTCGAATTCCTTGCGGTCGGATATCAGCACCTCGGTTGGAATTTTCGCTTGCAGTTGCCCCAGCGCCTCATACAGATGCACGGGCAGGTCCTCGACGGCGCCACCGGACTGCGGGCCAATGATGTTCGGGCACCACCGGTAGCGGGCAAAGCTGTCGTTGATGCAGCTGGCCAGCAGGAAAGCGGAGTTGCCCCACAGGTAGTTGTCGTGTCGCCCGTCGATGTTTTCTTCGTAGTTGAAGGTTTTGATCGGCTGTTCCTGAGGGTGGTAGGCCGAGCGGAGCATGAAACGTGGCCCGGTCAGCGCAACGTGCCGAGCGTCTTCGCTTTCGCGGAAGGCGCGCCACTTGGCATGCCGTGGCCCTGCGAAGATGTCTTTGATCTCCTTCAGGTTGGGCAGCTCTTCAAAGCTGCTCAAATTGAAGAAATCGGGTGCGGGGGCGGCAAGGAAGGGGGCGTGCGCCATGGCACCGACAGACGCCATGTAACTCAACAGTTTGATGTCTGTGGCAGCGGGGCCGAAGTGGTAGTTGCCCAACATGGCCGCCACCGGCTCACCACCGAATTGCCCATAACCTGCGGTGTAAACGTGTTTGTACATACCGCTGCAGGTAATATCGGCCGCATTCTCAAAGTCATCGAGCAGGTCGTCTTTGCTGACATGCAATACTTCAAGCTTGATGTTCTCGCGGAAGTCTGTGCGGTCGACCAGCAGTTTGAGGCTGCGCCATGAAGATTCAAGTTCCTGGAATGCCGGCTGATGGAGGATGGCATCCATCTGCCGGCTGAGCACCCGGTCCAGCTCTGCAATCATCTGGTCGACGCGGTGTTTGTTGATGAGTTGATCTGGATCATTACTTTTGAGTATTTCGGCAATAAAGGCCGATACACCTTGGCGAGCGACTTGATAGCCCTCTTGTGCGGGCACCAGTTTGGTTTCGGCCATGATCTGGTCGAGCAACGTGGCGCTGCTCAATGTTTCGCCCGACCGTTCAGCGGCGAGGGGAGTGCTGGTTGACTTTGCCATGGGACGCTCCGTTGTCTCAGTCTTCTTTTGGCGCCTCAAGCACCAGGTTCAACTCTTCGGCGAGTTGCTTGCGGGCCTGCTCGTTGCTCAGCAGGTGCTGCAGTTGCTTGCGGAACGCGGGCACGTTGCCCAGTGGGCCTTTCAGCGCCACCAGCGCTTCGCGAAGCTCCAGCAGCTTGCTCAGCTCCGGTACCTGGCGGGCGATACCGTCTGGTGCGAAGTCATTGAGCGACCTGAACTGCAGATGAACCGCCAGCTCCGCGTCGGCAGCCGTGGTGAGCATGGAGGGCACCGACATGGCCAGACGGACGTCGGCGTCATTCAACACATTGTTGAAGGTGTGTTTATCGATGCGCATGACCGTTCGGTCTTCCAGCGCGCGGGCGTCATCCAGGCCGAAATCGCCCATCACCAGCATCTTGTGCGGCAGCTCTACTTCGGCCTGTTCATCACCTGTGGCGGGCACGTATCGGATGTTGATTCGTTCTTTGGGTGCAACCGATCCTGTGGGCTTTGCCATCGCAGAATCTCTCCTTGGTTTGTGTGGGAAGTTCCTGATAGTTGTTCGCGAGTTCTGATTTAGTTTGTAGGAAATTTCCTTCAGACTTGATTACGATATAAACAAGAGCGGGGGTAGTCATTGCCTCTTGCGTAAAAACCTTGCGCCGGAAATTGTTATTCAGTCGAGGGTAAAAGTGTAAAAAAATATTTGTTTGTATTTGCGATTTTTTATGAGCTAGTCTCTTGCCACTCGCGGGTCAGAGTGCCCGTGATTGCGTTTAAATATCAGCGGAGCTGATACAGGGCATATGTACTATCGAGAGGGAATTTAATTGCGATGCCTGGCGAAACATACCTCTGGCGCAGGTCTTTTTCTGATAATCAATTGCATGCCACTGCCAGTGCATGCCGATCAGAATTGCTCGCGCATCGTATCCAACGTTGAGCGCCTGGCCTGTTTCGATCAATCCGCCGGAACACCTGCGCACCGCGTGGCCGCGCAGTGGTCGGCACCGGAGCAGGACTCACCCACGGTGCGTCGGGTGCTGGCCTATGAAACAGGCCGAAATCCCGACGATTTGACGTTCCGGCTCACGCGTGAAGACGAGGGGCTGACGATTTCTGCACCCGCAATCGCTTCGGCTGCACCGCACCCCTACCTGGTAATCAGCTGTTTGCAGAACATCTCCCGGTTGCAACTGATCGCCGCACACCCCGTGGATGCCAGCCGGCTGACGGTGCGCTTGCAGGGGGAGCGTGGCGCCACCGCCGCGACGCCCTGGCAGGTGACGGAGAACGGTCAGGTGCTCGATGCCGGCCGCGGCCTGCCCGGAATCGAACAGATCAGGCAGCTGATCGGGGCCCGGCGCATCCAGGTGCACAGCGAAAACCCTGCCGTTGGTAGGTTGGTCTTCGACGCTCAGGGGCTTGACCCGCTTATCGGCGAGGTGCGCAAGGCATGTCGCTGGTAGCCGAGGTCAATGCACAGGAAATCGCCCGGTTGCTCTCAGCCATCGACGCGCAAGCACCGGCCGGCCTGTTCGATGTGGAGGATGAGACCTACCAGGCCATCGACCAGGAAATGGTCAAGCTGGGTGGCCTGCAGGAGGCCACTATCGATTGGGTGTACATCGAGGAAGCGTCGCGCCAGTACCTGGGGCAACAGTGCAAGCATCTGCGCATCGTGGCGCACCTGAGTGCCGCATGGCTTCGCAGTGCTTGTTGGGAACGCTGGGCGCTCACGTTGACCTTGCTGGCCGGCATGGTCGAGCGCTACTGGGAGACGGCTTATCCCAAGCCAGGGCCCAAGGGTTACCTGGGTAAGCGCAAGCTGGTTGGCTTGGTGCTCAACCGTTTGAACGAGGCGCTGCCGCGCCTGGACCGTTTCACCTATAGCCCTGCGCATGCGGCCGGGGCGCAACAGGCGCTGCTGCGGCTGCAACAGCTGCAAGCCGTGGCCCTGCTGGACGACGCCATGCTCGATGATATGGCGCGGCTGCTACGCAAGCACTCGGAACGGGCGAGTGGCGCAGGCGAGCCTGCTGCGGCCAGGGCTTCGGCGCCTGTCATCAAGCCCGCGCCACTGGCCGAAGTCATCGCCACACCCATGCCCCGCGTGTCCCTCGGCAACGAGCGTGAATCACGAAGGGCGGTGCTGAGCATGGCTGAGCTGATCAACCAGCAGGACCCCTACGACCCAACGGGGTATCAGTTGCGTCGCTTCGGCTTGTGGGCTCACATCCAGGCCGCGCCTCAAGCAGGGCAAGGTCACCGCACCGAGCTGATGGCGGTGCCGCTGGAGATCGCCGGCGATTATGAAGAGGCCATTGCCGGCAGCGTGTTCGACGCGGCGCTGCTGCAGCGGATCGAAAAAAGCGTGTCGGCTTGCCCCTTCTGGATACGCGGCAGCTTCCTTGCGGCCACCACCGCCACACGGTTGGCAATGCCTGAGGTGGCCGAAGCCATCCGCGCAGCGACTGCCCGGTTCGTCCAGCGTATCCCCGCCCTGCAGCAGTTGTGCTTCAGCGACGGCACGGCGTTTCTGGACGACCAGTGCATGGCCTGGCTCAAAGGCGCAGGCCAGCAACCGCAAGCTGAAACGGCGCAAGAGTTCGTGGGCCTGCGCGAAGAACTTGTCAGCCAGTTGGAAAGCGGTGGGGTAGAGCCGGTTTTGCTCAGGCTCCAGGCCATGCAGGCAGATATTCGCGCGCCGCGTGAGCGCTGCCACACCACCGTGATCGCGGCCGACCTGCTGGCCGCGCGCGGCGTCTCGTGGCTGGCCCAGGACCTGTGCGCCAGCGTTGCCCGAACCATGCAGCAAACCATGGCCAGTGCCTGGGAGCCGGAGGTGTTCAAACGCCTGCAACAGCATGCCGCGCCTGATGCGTTGGCCGATCAGAACAAGGACTAGGACCCGCCATGAATCAACGATGGACGCTATTGAAACGTTGGCTTTTGCCCCTGGCGACTCGAGTCGGCCTGGCCATGCCTGTGCTGCTTGTGCTGGGCAGCGTGCTGCTGCTGGTCGCCATCTGGTGGCTTGGCCCACAGTGGGCATGGCGTGAACAGCATCCGCTTGCCAGCATCGCGCACCGCAGCCTGGCCAGCCTGGTGCTCGTACTGGTGCCGCTGCTGTGCTGGCTGTTGGTGCTGCGCAGGCGCTATGTGCACCTTCAGGCAGAGCGCAACGAGGCGGCGGCCGCAGAGCTGGACAGCGTATTGCCGTTGCTTCGGGCCCAGGAAAACGCCTTGGACCAAGGGCTGGCGCGATTGCTCGGCAGTGCCGGAGGGCGGCGTGCCCTGTACCGATTGCCCTGGTACCTGGTGATAGGCGACCAACATGCGGGCAAGTCCAGTTTCATTGACCGTACGGAGCAAAGCTTTTCCCTGACACGGATCGGCACGGTGCAGGCGCGGGATAGACAGGCGCAGGCGCTGGCCTTCCCGATAGGCTGGTGGGTCAGCAACGAGGCGGTGATCATCGATCCGCCCGGGGCCTTTATCAGGCAGGACTCGCCAGCAGGCTCGCCCGCCGGGGCGCCAGGTGCCCCGCAAGTGCCACCGGCTACACCCGCCAGGCTCTGGCAGCACCTGCTGGGTTGGCTGGTGCACAATCGCAGCCAGCGGGCACTCAATGGCATGGTGCTGGTCGTGGACCTGCCTGCGTTATTGCAGGGTACGCCCGAGCAGCGTGTTGCCTTGGCCCACAGGCTGCGCACGCGGCTGTACGAAGTCAGCAGCCAGTTGGGCTCGCGCCTGCCGTTGTATGTGGTACTGAGCAAATTCGACCTGCTGGACGGCTTCGACCAGCTCTATGCGGGCCTCCCCGTCGACCTGCGGGAAAACATGCTGGGCTTCACCTTCAAGCTGGATACGGTCGGCACCTTCGATGCCTGGCTGGAGGAGTATGGCGATCATTACCAGCAGTTGCTCAGTCGGCTGTTCGAGCAGGTGGTGGATCGACTCGATACCTTGGCCAGTGCGCCGCAGCGCGCGCGGCTGTTCTCGTTGCATGCCCAGTTGATCGGCTTGCGCCCGATACTGCTGGGTTTCCTGAAAGAAACGCTGGCGAGTGACCGCTACACCACACCCGCCCTGGTGCGGGGGGTGTACTGGTCTTCGGTCATTCAGCAAGGTGACGTGCTCAATGCCTTCGTGCGCGAGTCAGCCCAGCCCTACAACACAGCGCTTCCGTTGCTGGAGGGCAAGGCGCAAGGCAAAGCGTTTGCCTACTTCATCCAGCACGCGTTCCGGCGTGTCATCTACAAGGAGGCGGGGCTTGCCGGAGACAACATCAAGGTGGCGCGCAGCAAGCGCCGGTTGTTATGGGTCGGCTCGGGTGTAGGCATGCTGGCTTTCTGTGTTGCCGTAGCCAGCTGGCAGCGCTTTTTCGACATCAATGGCGCCAAGGCCGCCAACGTGCTCGCCAAAAGCCGGGAGTACAGCCACCACCAGGTGGATCAGCGCCTGGACCCGACCGGGCGCAACCTGCTGGAGCCGCTGGACCAGATCCGCGATGCGGTTTCGGTGTTTGGCGACTACCGCGCCGCCTGGCCGGGTGTTTCCGATCTAGGCCTCTACCAGGGGCGTATCATTGGCCCGCGTGTCGATGAGGCTTACCTCAGCTTGCTCTCCAGGCGATTCCTGCCGGCCTTGGCCAGTGGCGTGATCGACGCCATGGATGCCGCTGCGCCAGGCAGTGAACGGCAAATGGCTGCCCTGCGGGTTTACCGTATGCTGGAAGACCGCCAGAACCGGCGGCCTGAGTGGGTCGAGACATGGATGGCCCGCCAGTGGCAGCAACAGTTTCCTGGCCAAGGGCAGCTGCAGCGCGACCTCATGCGCCACCTGAAGTACGCCTTGGCCTATGCCGACACCGAGTTGCCGCAGTACCGCCAGCGTATCGCCGTGGTGCAGGCGGCGTTGCGCAAGGTGCCGTTACCGGAGCGGGTATATGCCGGGCTCAAGCAGCAGGCTCAGGAACACCTGCTCACGGGCGTGGATCTGCGTCAGCAGGTCGGCCCTGCGTTCGACGTGGTGTACCAGCGCTCGGCTGGGGCCAGCGGCGAGGATGTGCGACTGGCGCCGATACACACTGCCAAGGGTTTCAAGGAGTACTTCGAGCCCCGCAGCCAACGCTTCGCCGACATGGCGATGATCGACCAGTGGGCGCTGGGTGAGCGCAGCCAGCTGGAGTACTCGGACGCTGACCGGGCAGTGTTGAGCGAGCGTCTGCGCAACCTGTACAGCGCCGACTACATAAACAGCTGGCGGCGTGCATTGAATGCCGTTTCGGTGGCGGATTTTCACGACCTCGAACACGGCGTGATGGTCCTGCAGCAGCTGACCGGGCCCGCGGCGCCGTGGCACCGGCTGCTGGCTACGGTGAAAGACAACACTTCGCTGTCATCGGCTGAGGTACCCGACACGGGCAGCGCCAGCGACACGCTCATGCCCAAGGGCAGCGAGCCCGAGCGCCAGCAGGCCTGGGCCATCCAGCGGGCTTTTGCGGGGCTGAGCGGGATGCTGCATGCAACGCAAGACAAGCCAAGCTACTACGATGAAGTGCTGGCGGCCATGGTGGCCGTGCACGATTACGCCAAGGCCGTGCAGGGCAGCCCAGACCGGGGCAAGGCCGCGCTGCAAGCGGTGCAGCAGCGCTTTGCGATGACCGGCCCAGACCCGATCGGCACCCTGCAACGGGTGGCCACCGGTTTGCCTGAACCGCTCAATCACCACGCCAGGAAGGTGGCCGATGAAACCGCCCGGGTGCTGCACATCGAAGCCCTGCGCGAACTGGAGCGGCGCTGGGACACCGAGGTCTACAGCTTCTTCCAGCAGCGCCTTGCCGGGCGTTACCCTTTCGTGGCCAGGGCGCCGGATGCGTCGCTGGATGACTTCGAGGCGTTCTTCGGGCCGCAGGGGCGGTTGCAGCGCTTCAGTGATCAATACCTGAAGGCATTCCTGCACGACAACCTCGAGGCGCTGCGCGCCGGCCCGCAAGGGCAGTCGCTGATCCGCAGCGATGTGATCGAGCAGTTGGCGCTGGCCAACCGCATTCGCGAAACCTTCTTCGACCAGCGTGGCAACCTGAGCGTGCAGTTCAGCATCGAGCCGCTGGGGCTCAGCGCTAACCAGCGCACCAGCCTGCTGGACCTTGACGGCCAGCTGATTGCCTACACCCATGGCCCGCGGCAGCTCACCGGCATCATCTGGCCGAACACGCTTGGCCGGCACGTGCGCAGTAACCTGACCCTGCTCAGGCAGAACGGCAGTAGCAGCCGCCTGGAGTACCGCGGCCCCTGGTCGATGTTCCGCTTGCTCAGCCGCGGTTCGCTCAATGGGCGAACCGCAACCAGCGTGGACCTGAGCTTCAGCACCGGTGATGGCGTGATGCGCTACCGGCTCAGCGCTGAAAAAGCGTTCAACCCCATTACACAGGAACCGTTCGAGGGCTTCCAGTTACCCCGTGGGTTGCTGCAGCCGCTTGAAGCCCGGCTGTAAGGCGGGGTTCGCAGGGGCGCAGGGATCGTTTGAAAAATGCCACGGCACCAACCGGGTGCGCGACCCTGCCCGCCGAGCAGGCGGCGCGGTGCAGCACAGCGTCTGCGCCGCGGTTCCCGGCCAGGTTGAGGGTTGTCACTATCTTTCCGTTTTCTGTCCGATTGCCTGCTTACTCCACGTTACACCTAAACGGTTAAATCCCTGCCTGAACGTACACGGGATTTCACCATGAACACCTCCCTCTCCTTGGCGCCACAAGTTTCCACCGAGGCGCAGTTGCAATGGCTACAACGGGCTGACCGTACTGTTGCATTGGACATCATGAAGCTCATCAACAGCACGGTTGAGGATGGCGGGGTGCTGGGCTACGAGCAGGCGTTGTCGGTCGACCAGGGTGTCGATTTCGCCGCGGCGTTGCAGGCGCGTATCGAGGGCGGGCATACCCATGCTTTGCTCGGCCGTGCACCTGCCGGCGCGGCGTGCCTGGTCATCCTGTCCCGTAGCAGCATGCCCAACTGCCGCCACATCGCTGACCTGAGCAAAGGCGTGGTACACCCAGACTACCGGGGCTCCGGGCTGGTGGCCCGGGCCTTCGCGGAAATCGTGCGGCTGTGCCAGGCGAAGGGTATCGAACTGCTGACCCTGGACGTACGCGAAGGCACCCGTGCCCACCGCCTATGGCAACGCTTCGGGTTTCAGACCTACGGCGTGCTCGACGACTACGCGCGGGTCAACGGTGTGAAGCACCGCGGCCACTACATGGCCCAGTCAGTACAAAGCCTGGCCCAGCGACTCAACCTGAGCTGAAGCGCCCTCAATCGTTCGCCTGCGGCCATCGCCGCCAAGGGCCCCCTTTTCCATCATTCAAGGAACGCCACCATGGCCTTGTCGACTGCAGCCTTTCGCGATCAGCTGGAGCAGAAACTGCACCACCATCTGACGCTGTCTCACCCGATCTTCGAAGCCCTGCTTTCACCTGAAGGCAACAAGCCGCTGCTGCGCAAGGTTGCGCTGCAAGGTTACCAACTCACCAAGTACTTCCTGACTTATGTCGAGCACCTGTTCTTCCATTGCCCGCTGCCTGCCCACAAGCGCGCGCTGATCACCAACTGCTTCGAGGAGGAGACCGGGCGGCTCTCGCGTACCGATAACCATGTGGTGCTCATGCAGAATTTCTTGCGTGCACTGGGCATCAGCGATGCCGAGCGTGATGCCGAGCAACCGCTGCCGGCCACCTGGGAGCTGATCGACTACCGCCTGCAGGCGGTACGTGACCCGGCGCGTTACCACGTGGGGGCTGCCGCGGTGATGATCGCCAGCGAAGGGCAAAACCTCGAGACCGTTGCCGGTGATGCACGTCACGTGCTGCTCGGCCGGGCGTACGGCCTGACCGAGCACGACTTGCTGTTCTTCTCCGTGCATCAGAAGGAAGACGTTGGCCACGTCAACGAAGGCCTGGATCTGGTTTCGCAGCTGTGCACCACGGCCCAGATGCAACAAGAGGCGTTGCAAGCGGTAGATCACACCTGCCAGCTGTTCTACGCGATGTACGAAAACATGTACCAGGTGTATTGCCGGGCTCCCCAGGCCGAAGCGGTGTAATACCCCGCGCAGAGGATTGGCCATGAAACAGAAATTCAGCTCAACCCTGATCGTCTCGGTGCTGGTAGTCGGCTTCGTGGTGATGTTCCTGTCCAGCGCCCTGAAAGGGCTGTATCAAGTGTACTTCGTCGACCTGGCCACGCACTTTGGTGGCGGGCGTGCAGCCTTGGCCACGGCAGGTTCTTTGTTCGTGCTGACCATTGGCCTGGTGTCGCCGGTGGTGGGTTGGCTGAGCGACCGGGTTGGGCCGCTGAGCACGGTTGCCCTGGGCAGCGTAAGTGCAGGGGTGGTGCTGCTGGGGGTGACCTTGGTCGGCAGCCAGCTGATGCTGTTCACCCTGTTGTATGGCCTGCTGGGTGCCTTCGCCCTTGCCGCGATGACCTACGTACCCATGGGCATTCTGGTCGATCGCCTGGTCGCAGAGCGCTTCAAGGCCTTCGCCTTCGCTTTCGTGACCAATGGTACGTCGATCGGCTTCATCGTGCTTTCGCCGCTGTGGATCATGCTGCAGCAGCGCGTGGGCTGGCAGCCGGTGTTCTCCTGGGTCGGCCTGATCTTCCTGGTGCCGTTGAGCCTGGCGCTGTACTGGGTGGCGCGCACCGTTCCGCTCAAGCCCGACCCGCAGGCGGCGCTGGTCAAGCACTCGGTCGCGTTTCTGTTGCGTGATTCGCGGTTCTTCGTATTGGCCCTCAGCTTCGCCAGCTGTGGGGCCACCATGGCGTTCATCGACGTGCACCTGGTGTCGTTCTGGCAGGGCGAGGGGCTGCCTGGCTCGGTACAAGCCAGCGGCCTGAGCTTGCTGGGTGTGCTGGAACTGGTCAGTGGCCTGATGGCTGGGTGGCTGGCTACCCGCTACAACAAAGGGCTGCTGCTGATGATGTTCTACCTGCTGCGTACGGCGGCGGTGATCGTCCTGCTGACCACGCCCGGGCCGCTGGGTACCTACCTGTTTGCGGTGCTGTTCGGTGCCAGTTACCTGGGTACGGTGGTGCTCACGTCAGCATTCTGCTTTGCCCTGTATGGCGCCGAAATCAAAGGCAAGGTGTTTGGCCTGCTGTTCCTCGTACACCAGCTGGGTGCGTTGCTGGCCACACAGCTCGGCGCCCTGGATTTCGACCGGCATCAAAGCTACCAGTTGACCCTGGTTGGCCTGGCGACGGCCACCGTGATGGCTGCACTGGCTTCCCTGTGGCTGGTTTCGGCACGCGTGGCCGCAGAAGCCTCGGCCCCGCCAGTGGCTGAAGCGGAATAGCCCCGATCAACTGCGCATTGTTCAATGCAAACAAGGAGATGCACCATGCAATCGTCTGCGATTGGCCTGGACGGCTTTGACGCAACTTCGGCGCTGCATAGCAATCGGGTCAGCGATTTGTCCGATGTTTTCTGCGAGCCATTGGCCATGACGTCTGCTTATACCTTTGCGTCGGCGCAAGAGGCTGCAGAACGTTTCAGCGGGCAACAGCAGGGTAATGTGTACAGCCGCTTCACCAACCCCACGGTGCAAGCCTTCGAAGGCCGCGTGGCGGCGCTCGAACAAGCGGAAGACGCGGTGGCGTTCGCTTCCGGGATGGGCGCGTTCACCGCGCTGTGCCATGGGTTCCTGCAGCAGGGTGACAACATTGTCTGCAGCCGCGATGTGTTCGGTACCACTGCCAGTGCCTTCAGCGTTTACATGGCGCGGTTCGGCATCGAGGCGCGGTTCGTCGACCTTACCGACCTGGGCCAGTGGCAGCAGGCGATCGACGACAAGACCCGCCTGGTGGTGCTGGAATCCCCCTCCAATCCGCTGCTGAAAATTGGTGACATCCGTGCCATCAGCCTGCTGGCGCACGCCAAGGATGCGCTGGTCGTGGTGGACAACACCCTGTTGACGCCGGTGCTCCAGCGCCCGCACAGCCTGGGTGCGGACTTGGTCATCCATTCGGCGGGCAAGTACATGGACG
Source organism: Pseudomonas sp. MB-090624 (assembly GCF_003205245.1). Lineage (NCBI taxonomy): Bacteria > Pseudomonadati > Pseudomonadota > Gammaproteobacteria > Pseudomonadales > Pseudomonadaceae > Pseudomonas > Pseudomonas sp. MB-090624. Next base: position 47,442 of record NZ_QJRK01000037.1, read on the forward strand.
GCCAGGGGCGTGCGCTGGCCGGTGTAGTGACCGGTTCCAAGAGCCTGATGCAGGTGTTGAGGGGCGTGTTGCGCACGTTGGGTATTTCCTGCAGCCCGTTCAATGCCTGGTTGTTGCTCAAAAGCCTGGAAACCCTCGAAATCCGCATGCTGCGGGTGCAACAGGGCGCCCTGGAGCTGGCGCAGTGGCTTGGCGAACAACCCTTGGTCAGTGCTGTGCATTACACCGGCCTGGCGCAACACCCTCAGCATGCCTTGGCGTGCAGGCAACAGGACGGCCATGGTGGCTTGCTGAGTTTCGAGATCTTCGGCGGGCAGGCAGCGGCCTGGCAATGGATCGATCAACTGCAGTGCGTGGCGCGCTGCACCAATATTGGTGATACCCGCAGCATGGTCACGCACCCGGCCAGCACCACCCATGGCCGCCTGGATGCGCAAGCACGGCGCCACGCCGGCATTTCCGACGGGTTGATCAGGCTGTGCGTCGGCCTGGAGCGGGTGAGCGATATCAAGGCCGACCTGCAACAGGCCTTCGATGCCGTGGCCTACCAACCCACGGTCCAGGCAGCGCAGGGCCGCCCCCGCAGTGTGGTCGCCAATGGCTGAACTGCTCGCTTCCGGGTTCTCCATTGGGGTGTTTGCCGTGGGCATGCAATTGCTCGCCCTGGTCGCGGTGTATGGCGCGTGCACTGCCCGGCAAGTGCGCGGTTATGCCGTGGCGTTCGGCTTGGGGTGCTGTGTGCTGATCGCAATGGTGGTACTGGACCCGTTGGCGCTTGGCCGCTGGCCCATAGAGGGTGTGGCAGCGATGACGATGTGCGGCTGAGACGGGCGTCCGTTCTTTGTGAAACAGCAGCAATAAAAGCCCGTAGGGGCGTTCAGGAGTCGTTAAATGTATAAAAAATTGGCCATCAGCCTGTTATTGGGGTGTGCGCTGCCGTTCGCAGCGGCCCAGGCTGAGGTTGCATCCGACGCTGGCGAGACTGTGGCCAGCGTCAGCAAACGGCTGGTTTCGTTCTACAGCCAGCCCCTGCCTTCTGCCGGCAAACTGAAACCGATCAGGGTGCCAGCGGTGCTGTCCATGCCGGCAAACCAGGCCGGGCCAGCACCGGCTGTGGTGATATTGCACGGCTCGGCGGGGATGGACTCACGTGGGCCGTTGCACGCGGCCGACCTCAATGCCCGCGGCATCGCCACGCTGGAACTGGACATGTGGGGCGCGCGCCGGCTGGCTGGCGGTGCACAGGGGCGGCCGCCCCGGGTTCACGATACCTTGCCGGACCTGGCGGGGGCCTTGGCTTACCTGGCCAATCAGCCAGGGGTCGATAGCGAGCGGGTAGGGGTGCTCGGGTTTTCATGGGGTGGCGCCCAGGCCATGCTCGCCGCGTCTGCGTCCATCGACGATGAGCTGCAACAGGCCTCTGGGGTGCGCCCCGTAGCCTTGGCAGCGTTCTATCCCGTGTGCTGGGGATACAACCGTGTGCCAGGCTATGACTTGAAGCACCTGGCGCCGGCCCGCCTGCTGGTGCTGGTCGGTGAAAAGGACCAGTACGATGATGACCCCAAGGCTTGTACCAAACTGGTTGCAAGCCTGCCTGCCGAAGACCAGGCACGGGCAAAGGTACTGGTCTACCCCGGTGCCGAGCATGGCTTTAATGGCCTGGAAGCCGCGCAGGAATACAAGGACCCGTTCCTGCACCGTGGCCAGGGCGGCTTGGGGCGTTCGGCACCGGACCCAGCAGCCCGGGAGGCGTCGCGCAAGGCTGTGGTAGCGTTTTTCACAGACAGTTTCGCCACCCCCACCGTGAGTGGTCGCTGATACTAGGTGTTTTCCTGGGTGATCACGCTGCGAAACTGCAGCGGCGGTTGCGGCATTTCCCGCCGCCAGGCCAGGCGAAAGGCATGGCTGCTGCCGTAACCGCAACGTTCGGCGATCTGTTCCACATTCAGGCGGCTGCCGCGTAACAGGTCACGGGCCAAGTCGATGCGTTGGGCGCGCAAGTAGTCCTGCAGGGTTTGCCCCGTGTTCTCGCGAAACAGGCGTGCCAGGTGCCGGTAGCTGACATTGAACTGGCTGGCCAATTGTTCGAAGCTGAAACTGCTGCCCAGGTGCGTGTCGATATAGTCCTGGGCCGCGTGTACCAGCGGGTGGATGTGGTTGCGTGCCAGGTCGGCCGCGCGCAGTTGCACATCTTCGCCAGCACGGCGACGGTAGATCACCAATTCCTGGGCCACCTGGTTGGCCACGGCTTTGCCGAAGTGCAGCGACGCGATATGCAAGGCCAGGTCGGTGCCACTGGACACGCCCGCCGAGGTGAACACACCGTCGTCCTCCACGAAAAGGCGATTTTCCAGCACCTTGGCTTTTGGGTAGCGTGCCTGCAGCAAGCCGACATAGCGGTGATGGGTGGTGCATTCACGGCCGTTCAGCAGCCCGGCTTCGCCCAGCAGGAACGCGCCGGTGCAGATGGAACACAGTTGCACGTCTGGGGTTTGCCCCATCACGTTCGCCAGCCACTGCGCGGTAGCGGCCAAGGTCGCAGCGTCGCTGGGGCTGGTAGACAGCTTGTTGCCGACCACGAACAGCAAATCTTCGGGCGAAAGCTGTTCGGGCAGGGGATGCAAGCCGCTCAAGGTCACACCTTGATAGCTGCTCATCTGTTGTCTGGCTGCGATGCAACGGACGCTGACCGGCGCCAACCGGAGCTCTTCCAGGCTGGCCATGATCTGCAGCGGCCCGCCGAGGTCCAGAATGTGTGTGCCCGGGAGTAACAAGAACCAAATGGTGCGCATGACGGTATTCCTATGATGTTCAAGCGCCTGACGTAAAGCGGCACCTCAGCAAAATAGCGTCAAAAGGCCATGCAGTGAAAGCCTGGCCGGACCAGGCGCTGGCAATAGGAAAACTCAATGTTGACCATTGAATAGGGGCAACAGCCACCGGCGCTGGCCAGCGATAAACTCCAGACGTTCGCTGTGAAGGCGTGTTGAGGGACCTGGGTGTGGACAGCCAGTATGAAATCCATTTCGTGCGTGCGGGGCACAAAGAGGTCGTGCGTGTGTGTGCCCGCAGCATGTCACACCAGCGGGCATTGGGCATTGCGCTCATGCATGTGGGGGCCTGTTACGGTCAGCTCGGCGTGGATGCCGACCTCATGGCTTTGGCTGAGCGGCTATCTGTTTCACAGGTGCGCTGGAACAGAGCCAGTCATACCATGTCGTTCGCGGAACGCTCTTCGCGCCAGGCCGTGAAGCTATGGGACAGTCAGGGCAGCCAGTAACCATCCATACTTGGCCAACGCCTGCATTCGCAAAGGTGGTGCAATGCTGTTCGCGGACCGCCTCGGCTTTCTGTGCCAAGGCGGCCTGTGGTGCAAACCTGGCAATTTTCAGGGGGCCAGGAACCGCCAGCTTTCAGTGATTTCCCGGCCTACCTGCTTCAGCCGGGAAACCCTGGGCACTTTGGGGCGAAGCCTTCCCACCAGCCGGGCCGGCTGGGTTGCTGCTGGTAGGTCTCAACCCGATCGGCGGCGCTGCCAAGCAACTCGGCCACGCTGTAACCGCGCCCCGCCACATAGGCGTCCAGCTCGCGCACCGCTTCTTCCAGTACCGCGTACCCGCCGGTGAACACCGCCGAAGTCATCTGCGTGGCACAGGCGCCTGCCAACAGGAAACGGGCCACATCGCGCCCGCTGCGTGCCCCGTTGGTGGCGATCAGCGGGTAGTCGTCGGCCATTGCCTTGCGCGTTTGCATCACCCAGCGCGCGGTCAGCGGCAGCGCCCAACTGCCGCCGATCGCCGCACTGGTGCCGAGCAACGGCAAGCCCGTTTCCAGGTCCGGCAGAAAACCCATGAACCTGCCCATCAGCACCACACTGTCGGCACCGCCACGGCGCGCTGCCTGGGCAAGGCCCACCACGTCCTCGCTCTGCCCGGTCAGCTTGATCCACAAGGGCAGGCTGGTCGCCTGGCGCAGCCGCCGGACGATCGCTTCGATACGCGCTGCACCGCGCTCCAGCACAATGGCGCCCTTGGCTGCTTCCTCGCCATGCGGGGCGCCGATATTCAGTTCGAGCACCCGCAAACCGGCCTGCTCGATACGCTGGGCAAACGCGGCGCACTGCTCCAGGTCACTGAGAATCAGGCTGGGAATCACGTATGCCTGCTGTTCGCGCGCCTCGCGGTCCAGCACCACCAGCTCTTCCAGCCAATCCTCGAACCCCCGCTGCAGCAGCCCGGAGCGGCCGAACAGGCTGGCTTCGGCTGGCGGCCGGAAATTCCAGGGCAGGCGGTTCCACTGCGCGTCCAGCAGCACGTAGTCGGTCTTGTCCAACTGGTCCTTGGCGGCCTGTGATTCGTTGGTGGACTTGGCCACCACCGCCCCGGCGCCGCTGGCCAGTGCGGCGCGGATGGCGGCAGCGGTCATGGTCTGCTCACCGGCGCCACAGATCACCGGGTTTTTCAGGGTCAAGCGGCCAATCTGCGTGGTCAGTCGTGTCATGCCCGTGCCCTCACAGGTTCATCAGGCGTGCGGCGTTGCCCGAGATCATCTTGCGGATGTCTGCGTCGCTGTACTGCAAGCCCAGCAACTGGCCAATGACATTGCGAAAGCCGTCGGCGATACCTGGGTTGCCCTGCTGGCCGAGGTCCGAACCCAGGATGGTCAGGTCGACGGTGCCAGCCTCGATCACCTCGCGCAGGAAGGTGTCGTCGTAGAACTTGAACTTAGAACCGGGTACCCACATGCACATCGAGTGCTCCATGAACACGCCGTCCTTGGCCAGTTGGCGCATGTCGTCCAGGGTGGCGTCGACCACGTAGGTCGGGTGGTTGACCAGCAGGCGCTTGACCCCGCGCTGGCGTGCCTCTTCGAACAGTGGCCAGATCTCGCGGATGTTCAGGTGGCCGGCGGAAAGCACCACGTCCTGTGCGGCGATCAGGTCGAGAATGGCCTTGACCTCGTCCTTCAGGCGCCCGGCCTCGTCCAGCACGGTCAGCGGAATCGGCTGCAGCATGCGCTGCGTGGTCTGGGGGAATTTTTCGACGAACTTCACGTCCTGGTGATGGTGGGCGATGTGGTTGGCCGAAGAGAAGGTCGGCATCCACACCAGCTTCGCCCCCAGGGTCAGGCCGTGCTCCACGGCGTGTACGTTCAGCCCGCCCACGGCATTGTTCAACGGCACCCCGGACAGCATGTGCACATCCAGTTCGCTGAAGTGTTTGTTCAACAGGTGGGTGACCGGCGTGCAACTGTAGTAGTGGTCCTTGAGCAACACGGCTTTCAGGCCGGCCTCGGAGGCTTCGCGCATGGCTTCGACATGGTCGCAATAGCGCGGCATGACCGAGGGGCCGCTGTGGCAGTGCAGGTCGATGGCGCCTTTGAGCAGGCGCTCGATGTGCGCCTGGCGTGCTTCGCTGGTGGGGGTGTCGATGATGGCATTCATGGCAGGGCTCTCTTGTTGTCTGACGGGTCAGTGGGCCGACCCGGGGAATTGGCGGACTTGCTGGCCCCAGCCGGCGCGCAGCAGCGCCTGGTCGGAACCGAGAATGAAGAAGCTCACGCCACGGGCAGCAAAACGCTGCAGGTCGTCGTGGCTGGACACGAACATGCCAGTCGGCTTGCCGGCCGCCTGGGCGGCGTCCAGTACCCGGTTCACGGCGTCTTCCACGCGTGGGTCGTCGAGGCGCTCGGCACCCAGCGACACGCTGAGGTCGGCACGCCCCACCAGCAGGCAGTCGATGCGCGCCAGCCGGGCCAGGTCGTGCAGGTGGTCCAGGGCTTCGCGGTCTTCGATCTGGGCGATCACCGCGTGGCGACCGTCTTCGGCGGCCAGGTGCTCGGCCAGGTTGGCGCGGCCGTAGCCACCGGCCCGGGGCGAGTTTGAAAAGCCCCGGCAACCGTCGCGGTAATGCAGCGCCTGCAACACCGCGCTGGCCTGGTCGGCACTGGTGATATGCGGCAGCACCAGGCCGTCTGCACCCAGGTCCAGCGCTTGCTGCAAGGTGGCCGGGCGTTTGTCCGGCACCCGCACCAAGCCACCGGTGCGTGCCGCGCGGCAGGCCAGCAGGCAGAGGTCCAGGGCGGCGGCACCGAAGGGGGCGTGCTCGGCGTCCAGCACTACCGCGTCCAGCCCGGCATCGCCGGCAATCTCGATCACCGCGTGGCTGGGGGTCTTGATGAAGGTGCTGAGCAGCGGTTGGCCCTGGCGCAGGCGCTGGGCGAAGGTCATGCCGGCTTACCCTTGCCATGGGGGAATTCGGCGGCCTGGTACTCGACCAGGTGGCGGTAGTCATCGCGGATTGGCGAAAACACGTCGAGGTTCATTACCACTTCATCGCCTACCGGCTCGGCGTAATGCACCACGTGGGGCGGGATGCGGATCATGCTGCCCGGGCCGCCTTCGACCACTTCGTCATCAAGGTGAAAGCGCACCCGGCCCTGCACGATGATGACCAGTTGCTCGAAGGTATGGCTGTGGGGGAACACGTCCATGCCGGGTGTCAGCCAGTTCATGACGCACAAGGTGTCGTCGCCACGGAATGCCACGCGCTCGACGCCTTTGCGCACGGTTTCGCGCGGCAGTGCATTCCAGTTGTGAAGCAGGGCCTGGGCAAGACTCATCAAGGTGTACTCCATTTCTCTTGTAGGAATAGTGTTTCTCTGCGCGATAAACCTACGCCGGCTGTCCGTACCCGGTCAAGTGCCTTTTTCGACCTTGACAGCGGTTCTGGAGCGCCCCTAGGATTGTGTCGTACAAAAAAACAACGTTTCTACAAAAGAAACAAAGTAAAGGAAGTGCCATTCATGCGAGTCATTCAATCCCTGCTGATCGACGGGCAGTGGTCTGCCGGTAACCATCCGCGCCAGGCCGACGTCTTCAACCCGGCCACCGGCGAAGTCATCGCCCACCTGGGGCTGGCAGATGCCGGCGACCTTGAACGGGCCCTTGCGGCCGCCGCGCGTGGCTTCGAGGTCTGGCGCAAGATTTCGGCCTACGAGCGCTCGAAAGTGCTGCGCCGGGCGGCCGACCTGGTGCGTGAACGTGCCGACGAGATCGCGGCGCTGATCACGCTGGAGCAGGGCAAGCCGCTGGCCGAGGCGCGCCTGGAAGCGTTCGGCGCCGGCGACCACATCGACTGGTATGCCGAGGAAGGCCGCCGCGCCTACGGCCGGGTAATCCCGCCGCGCGCCACAGGCGTTCGCCAACTGGTGCTGCGTGAGCCGATCGGCCCGGTCGCGGCGTTCAGCCCATGGAACTTCCCGGTCAGCCAACTGGTGCGCAAGATCGCCGGGGCGCTGGCTGCCGGCTGCTCGATCATCGCCAAGGGGCCAGAAGAAACGCCGTCTTCGTGCATCGAGCTGTGCCGCGCCTTCCAGGATGCTGGCGTGCCGCCTGGCGTGCTGAACCTGGTGTTCGGTGTGCCGGCCGAGGTGTCTGACCAGCTGATCCGCTCCGAGGTTATCCGCAAGGTTTCCTTCACCGGCTCGGTGCCGGTCGGTCGCTCCCTGGGCGCGCTGGCCGGGCAATACCTCAAGCGCTGCACCCTGGAGCTGGGCGGGCATGCGCCGTTCATCGTCTGCGATGATGCCGACATCGACGCGGTAGCCACCCTCGGGGCCAACCTCAAGTTCCGCAATGGCGGGCAGATCTGCGCCTCGCCTACGCGCTTCTATGTCCAGGCCAGCGTGTACGAGCGCTTTGTCGAGACCTTCTGCCGGGTCAGCGCCGGCCTGAAAATGGGCGATGGCCAGGACGCCAGCACCCAGCTTGGCCCCCTGGCCAACCCGCGCCGGGTCGCAGCCGCCCAGGAATATGTCGACGACGCTCTGGCGGTGGGCGCGCAGTTGCGCCTGGGCGGGCAGGGCGGTGAGGGGGGCGGCTTCTACTACCCGGCCACGGTGCTCACCGAGGTGCCGGACAACGCCCGCATCATGAGCGAGGAGCCGTTCGCGCCGATTGCCTCGGTCGTTGCCTTCGACACCCTCGAAGCGGTGGTCGCCAAGGCCAACAGCCTGCCCTTTGGCCTGGCGGCCTTCGCCTTCACGCGCTCGGTGCAGCGTGCCACTTTGCTGGCCGACGAACTGCAAGCGGGCATGGTTTCGATCAACCATTTCGGCCTGGCTGCACCGGAAACACCGTTCGGCGGCGTGAAGGACAGCGGCTACGGCAGCGAAGGCGGCAGCGAGGGCCTGGACGCCTACTTCACCACCAAGTTCGTCAGCCAGGTCGGCTGAGTTTTTTCACTCAAGAGAACAACAAGAATGGATACCTTCGATTACATCGTGATCGGAGCCGGATCGGCCGGCTGTGCGCTCAGCGCACGGCTGGCCCAGGCCGGCAAGCAGGTGCTGCTGCTCGAAGCCGGCCCGGCCGACAATCACCCCTATGTGCACATTCCCGGCACCTTCATCCGCGTACACGGTACCCGGCGCACCTGGATGTACCGTACCCAGCCCGAACCGTTCGTCAACCAGCGTGAAGTGTTCATCCCCCAGGGCCGCACCTTGGGTGGCGGCAGTTCGGTGAACGCGATGATCTACATCCGTGGCCAGGCTGAAGACTATGATGATTGGCAGAACGCTGGCTGCCCTGGCTGGGGCTGGAACGACGTATTGCCGGTGTTCCGCCGCTGCGAAGCCAATGCCCGGCTGGGCGGGGAACTGCATGGTCGGCAGGGGCCGTTGAAGGTCAGTGACCCGCGGCACAGGCATTTTCTCAGCCGTGCCTTCGTCGATGCGGCCGTGCAAGCCGGCGTGCCGGCCACCGATGACTTCAACGGCGCGCAGCAGGAGGGTGCGGGCTTCTACCAGACCACCACCGCCGCCGGGCGCCGCGCCAGCTCGGCTGCTTCCTACCTGCGGCCGATGCGCAGCAACCCCAACCTGCGGGTGATGACCGGGATGCACGCCACCCAGCTGCAGTTCGACGGTGCCCGGGTGGTTGGCGTGCAGGCCAGGGACGAGGCGGGCCGGGCCCTGGCCTTCCGCGCCCGTGGCGAAGTCATTGTCAGTGCCGGCGCCATTGCCTCGCCAAAACTGCTGATGCTTTCCGGCATTGGCCCGCGCGAGCACCTGCAGGCCCTGGGCATCGATGTGCGGGTGGATGCCCCGCAGGTCGGCGAGAACTTCCAGGACCACCTGAGCGCCTCGGTGTATGCACAAACGCGCGAGCCGGCCAGCCTGCTTGGCCATGACCGTGGCCTGCGTGCCCTCGGCCATGGCTTGAAATACCTGGCCACGCGCCGCGGGCTGCTCAGCTCGAACGTGGTGGAAAGCGGCGCCTTCGTCGACGCTACCGGTTGTGGGCGCCCTGACGTGCAGTTCCATGTGGTGCCTGCGCTGGTCGGTGACATCGACCGGCTGCCGCCGGCTGGCCACGGTATCTCGGTCAACCCCTGCGCCCTGCGCCCGCGCTCCCGTGGCCGGCTGCGGCTGAAAAGCGCCGACCCTTTGGCCGACGTCGCGCTCACCGCCAATTACCTGAGCCACCCCGAGGACATGCGCACCCTGGTGGCCGGTATCAAGCTGGCGCGCAAGATTCTTCGCGCCCCAGCCTTGGCCGGCGTGGTCGAACGCATGTTGATGCTGCCCGAGCATGACGACGTACCCGACTCGGTGTTCGAGGACTACGTGCGTACCGTCGCCAAGACCGTGTTCCACCCGGCCGGCACCTGCCGCATGGGGTCCGATGAAGCGGCGGTGGTCGACCCGGCCCTGCGGGTGCGCGGCGTGCAGGGGCTGCGGGTGGCCGACGCTTCGATCATGCCGACGATCGTCAGTGGCAATACCAACGCGCCATGCATCATGATCGGCGAGCGCTGCGCCGACTTCATCCTGTCGGCCCAGGGCTGAACAGGCTTGCTTCACCACCACAACAATTACAAAAGAGTACTGCGATGAAGCTCATAGCCCGCAACACGTTCGACAACGAGCAGGACAGTGTGCTGTACAACCGCATCGCCTGGCGGTTGCTGCCGTTCCTCTTCGTGCTTTACATCATTGCCTTTCTCGACCGGGTCAACGTCGGTTTTGCCAAGCTGCAGATGTCGGCCGACATCGGCCTCAGCGACCTGGCGTTCGGCTTTGGCGCCGGGGTGTTCTTCATCGGCTACTGCCTGTGCGAGATTCCCAGCAACATGATGTTGCAGCGGGTCGGGGCGCGCTTCTGGATCACCCGGATCATGGTGATGTGGGGCATTCTGTCGGTGTCGATGATGTTCGTGCAGACGCCCAACCAGTTCTATGTACTGCGCTTCCTGCTGGGCATGGCCGAGGCCGGGTTCTATCCGGGGGTGGTGCTGTACATGACCTACTGGTTCCCGTCCTACGCCCGTTCCCAGGCCATGGCCTGGTTCAACCTGGGCATCGCCATGGCGGGCGTGCTGGGTAGCCCGCTGTCGGGCTGGATCATGCAGACCTTTGCCGGTGTGCACGGCCTGGCTGGCTGGCAATGGCTGTTCCTGATCGAGGGTACGCCAGCGGTACTGCTGGGCATCGTGGTGTTCTTCTACCTGGACGACCGCCCTGGCAACGTGCACTGGCTCAGCCCAGAGCAGAACCAGCGGGTGGTGCGCCAGCTGGCGGCGCAACGCCAGGCCCAGGAGCAGGCGGGGGCCGGGCACAACTTCCGTGCAGCGTTCGTCAACAAAGACTTGTGGCGGTTGATCTACGTGAATTTCGCGCTGCTGTGTGGGACCTACGGCGTGAGTTTCTGGCTGCCGCAGATCGTCCAGAGCCTGGGCAGCCAGAGCCTGACGCACACCGGGCTGATCGCCGCAATTCCGTTCGCGGTGGCCTCGGTGGTGATGCTGGTGGTCAGTCGGCATTCGGACCGTACCCGTGAACGGCGCTGGCACGGCACGCTGTGCAACCTGGCCTCGGCGGCCGGGCTGACGATAGCGGCGGTGTTCCACGACCAGCCGGTGCTGTCGCTGGCGGGCCTTAGCCTGGCGATGTCGGGTGGCCTGGCGGGTTTCTGCGTGCTGTGGGCACTGCCCGGGGTGCTGCTGACCGGCACGGCGGCAGCGGCCGGTATCGCCCTGATCGCCACCATCGGCAACCTTGGGGGCTATGCCAGCCCGTTCATGATGGGCTGGGTGAAGCAGGGCAGTGGGCACCTGGAGTATGGGCTGTATGTGCTGGCGGTGATGACCCTGATCGGTGCGTGGGCGATGTTCTCGGTCAAACCGCCGCAGCCGCACCGTGCGCCGGCGGTGGCGCAGCCTTCTGGCGTTTGATGTCGTAGGCCAACACAAGCGTTTCGCCGAGCGATACAATCGGGTCTTTCCCAAGCCCGAATGCGAGGTGAACGCTTGAACCAGGATGATGAAAAGCCCGCCAGCGGTCCTGCGCTGCTCGAGTCGGTGGAGATGGTATTCCGCCTGCTCGACGAACTGACCGCTGCGCGGCGCCCGCTTGGCGTAACCGAGCTGGCCCAGCAACTGCAAACTGCCAAGCCGCGTACCTACCGGCACCTGGCCTCGATGCGCCAGCTCGGTATTCTCGAACAGGACCCGGCCACCGAGAAGTACCTGCTGGGTGCCCGCCTGGTGGCTTATGGCGAAGCGGCCAGCGAACAGTTCGACCTGCGCGCCATTGCCGACCCTTACCTTACCCGCATTCGTGACGCCACGGGCCAGACGGCCTTGCTGGCGGTGGCCACCCATGACACGGCGCTGGTGGTGTCCTGCGTGGAGTCCAAGGCCAATGTGTGCATTTCGGTGAAACCGGGCAACCGCGTGTTGCCGTACTGCTCGGCGCAGGGGCGCACGGTGCTGGCATTTGCCGACGCGGCCAGCCAGCAGCGGGTGATGCGGCGCAAGATGCCGCAACTCACCGAACTGACCTTGCATGAGCCCGATGCGCTGGCCGCGCGGCTGGCGTTGATTCGTGAACGCTTGTATGACGATGCCGACGGCGAGGTGACATTAGGGATCAATGCGCTGTGCTGCCCGATTTTCCGCGATAACGACCAGATTGTCGGGACCATTGGCATTGTCGGGCCGAGTGCCGCTATTCCGTCGCCACCACCGGCGGCGATGTTGCGCGAGTTGCAGTCGGCGGCGGCGGAGATCAGTGAGCGCTTGCACGCGGGCACGTATCAGCGGTTGTGATGTAGCAGCGGCTTCAGCCGCGAACACCGACAAAGCCGGTGCCAGCCACCGCGGTGCCTGCTTCGCGGGCGCGCCCGCTCCCACAGGTTGAGGTGCTGGCTTCAAGCGCACGCTACCGATGTAGGAGCGGCTTCAGCCGCGAACACCGGCAAAGCCGGTGCCAACCACCGCGGTGCCTGCTTCGCGGGCGCGCCCGCTCCCACAGGATGTAGCAGCGGCTTCAGCCGCGAACACCGGCAAAGCCGGGCTCTGGCGTCAGAAGATATTCAAGGGGTATTCGGTAATCACCCGCACCTCATTGAAGTTCAGGCCGCGGTCCGGGCTGCGGAAACTGGCTTGGCGAACCCTGAACGACAGGTCCTTCGCCGTACCCGACTGCACCACGTACCTGAGCTCCAGGTCCCGCTCCCACGCCCGACCGTCATCGGTTTGCGCAGTGTGGAAACCAGTGCCGCGCAAGTACCGCGCCATGACACTCAAGCCCGGTACACCCAGCGCCACGAAGTCAAAGTCATAACGCGCCTGCCATGACCGCTCGTTCTCGTAGTTGAAGTCCGAATACTGCACCGAGTTGGCCAGGAACACCGTACTGTTGCCGTCCACGCCATAGGTATAATTGCCCGTCCCGCTGACCCGCTGGTGGGCCAGCATGAAGCTGTGCGGGCCGGCTGCCAGCGTGGCCGACAAACTCCAGATCCGGTTGTCCAGGTCCCCGGCGCGCTGGGCGCCCTGGCTGCGCGTGTCATAACCGTTGAAGTCGAACTTCGCCGCATACCTGTCATTGATCGGCAAGACCAGGGTCGCACCCAGGTAGTACTTGCGCCAGTAATCCTGAACATCGGAATGATAGGCCCGGGCACTGAATGCCTTGTTGAAGTTGTAGCTGCCGCCAATCAGGTCCAGTGACGTCAGGCCGCCACTGTCATGTTCACTCTGGTCACGGCTGCGCAACGCCGTGAAGTGCCCGGCATTCAAGGTGAGGTCGGGTATTTCCTTGCTGGTCAACAACCAGCCCTGGGTGGTTTCCGGCAGCAAGCGCGTGTCGGCGGTGGCCAGCACTGGCAGGTTCACCACCTGTTCGCCGAACTTCAGCACAGTGTTCGACAGGCGTGCCTTCACCGCCGCACCGCCCTTGGCATAACTGCTTTTGGCGCCATCGCTGTCTTCTTCGAGCAGCAGCGTGCCGCCCCCTTTGCGGCCGCCCCCGGTGTCCAGTTTCAAGCCCAGCAGGCCAATGGCGTCGACGCCAAAGCCGACCGTGCCTTCGGTGTAACCAGACTCGAACACACCGATAAAACCCTGCGCCCACTCCTCGGAATAGTTCTGCGCCGTGCGGTCATCGAGGAAGTTACGGTTCATGTAGAAATTGCGGGCTTTGATCGAGAATTGCGCGTCGTCAAAGAAGGCGTTGCCGTCAGCCATGGCGTTGCAGGCAAACGCGCAAGTTACAGCCAGAGCCAGTGAAGTCTTCTGAGCATTCATATTGTTATTGTCCAGGCGTGTGCGTGTACGCAGCGGTGATCCGGGCGATCACGGCTGTGCGTTCAAGTTCGATAAAGCAGAAGGTGTGCGGGCAGTTCTTGGGGTTACAGCGGTTTTTGACGTTGAACGTCCCCCTTGTCAGGCGGTTGTATTGTTTTTATCTGCGAAACATCGTTTCTCTGAGTGAGATGGATGTTAAGGATCCTGCCAAGCGGCTGTCAAGGGTGGAGAAGATGAGTGGAAAGGCACCAGGGCCGGACCACCAGCCCGCTATTAATTCTCCATTCGCAACAATGGCTTCGATATTTGCATTTGATTGATTTATGCAGCCCTGTCACGCTCTCGCGCTACCCGAAATCACGCCTGAGCCCGGCCCGCTGTATCGCCTGGACGGCGCGCCCAACTGCCCTTGCGCACCCATCACAGGGCGACCTGGCAGCCAAATCGTTCAAGGATGCAATGATATGAATAACTGGCTTACCAACCTCACAGTCGCCAAGAAGCTGATGTTTGGCTTCGGGCTGCTATTGCTGTTGGTGATTTTGAGCATTGGCGCAGGTTGGAACGCCATCAGCAGTTTGTCCTACCGGATGGACCGCATGAGTACGGTCAACCGGCTGATGGACGACATATCCAAGATGCGCCTGGACCGTTCGGCTTATCTGCAGAGTGAGGGCGACGCCCAGGCTGCCAAAGTGCTGCGGGACAAGATCGCCGAAGTTGGGCAGCACCTGGGCGAGCTGCAAGGGTTCTTCGCCAACGACGAGAATGCGCGGCGCATTACCGCAATGGCCGAACACCTGGGCGCCTACCAGCGGGGTATCGAGGGGTTGGGCGGGGCCTATGAGCAGATCGAGCAGTCGCGGGCGGTACGCCGCAGCAGCGGCGACAGCGCGCTCAAGCGCCTGGATGAGCTAGACAGCCTGACGGGTGAACAGAACGGCGTGCGTGACCAGGCACTGTACAAGGCGGCCAACGACCTGCAGATGCAGTTTCTGTATGCGCGCTTTGAAACCCGTGGCTACACCTACGGTGGCAATGGCAAGCAATACGCTGCTGCGGCCAAGGCGGTTGACGCAACACTGACCCAGTTGCAAACCCTGGGCGATGCTCTGCAGGGCTCGCGTGCAAGCCTGCTCGATGAGCTGACGCAATCCGTTACCGCCTACCGGGCCTCGCTGGACACTCACCGGGCGGCGTTGGCCCGCATCGACACACTGCAGCAGGAGGTTCAAAAGCACGGTGATGCACTGCTGCAGACCAGCCAGGACCTGTACGACCAGCAGATGCAGATGCGCCAGGACGATACCCGTGATGCGGCGTGGACGCTGATCAGTTGCCTGGTGCTGGCGCTGCTGCTGGGCGGGCTGGCGGCCGTGTTGATCACGCGCCAGATCGTGCCACCCCTGCGTGAAGCGTTGGCCCGGGTGCGGCGCATTGCCGAGGGCGACCTGAGCGTCTTCGCCACGGGCTCGCGTAAAGACGAAATCGGCGAGTTGCAAGATGGCTTGCAGCACATGACCGGCAGCTTGCGACAACTGGTTGGGCATATCGGTGATGGGGCGACGCAGATCGCCAGCGCCACCGAAGAGCTGTCGGCGATTACCCGGCAGACGCAGGCAGGCGCTACCGAGCAGATGCAGGAAACCGAGCAGGTGGCTGCGGCCATGCACGAAATGACCACCTCGGTGCAGGACGTGGCCCGCAACGCGGTCGAAACCGCACGCTCGGTCAACCAGGCGGCGCAGGATGCTGTCAGTGGCGGCGACATCGTCAAAAGCGCAATTGCGCGCATCGAAAACCTGTCTGCCGAGGTGGAGCTGACCAGCGCAGCGGTGAGCACGCTGGCTGAAGAAAGCGGGCGCATTGGCAGTATGCTCGACGTGATCAAGGCGGTGGCCGAACAAACCAACCTGTTGGCATTGAACGCGGCGATCGAGGCCGCGCGTGCAGGCGAGGCCGGCCGTGGCTTTGCCGTGGTAGCGGACGAAGTGCGTGCCCTGGCGCAGCGCACCCAGCGCTCAACCGAAGACATCGAACAACTGATCGCAGCCCTGCGCGCGGGCACGCTGCAAGCCGTGCAGCGCATGGAAACCAGCCGTGGCCTGACCGGCGAGAGCGTGCAACTGGCCCGCGATGCAGGCACTGCGCTGGACAACATCACCCACAGCATCGGCGGCATTCAGGGCATGACCCAGCAGATCGCGGCGGCCGCCGAACAGCAGGGTGCTGTCGCCGAAGAAATCAATCGCAATGTGCTGAATGTGCGCGACATTACCGAACAGGCGCAAACCGCCAGCGAACAGACCAGCACGGCCAGCCTGGAGTTGGCCGGTTTGGGCAATTCACTGCAGGGGCAGGTACGCCGGTTTCAGCTCTGACCCAGCCTGAGGTAGCGCGCCGTTAAGGGAAAACCCGCATTGCTGGAACGTGGGGCGGGGCCTAGGATGGTCATCGACGTCAACCTTTATCGAGGAGTACGCGATGACCACTGCAGCCGAAGACAAACGCCCAACCCCAGACCCTGCTGAGGTGGGCGCGTTTTTCCCCTCACCGTATTCGTTGAGCCAATACACTTCGCCCACCTCTGACCTGAGCGATGCCGAGTACCCTGATGCGTACAAGGGTGGCCGCTGGAAGGTTCTGGTCATCGGTGCCGATGAGCGCTACCTGCAAACTACCAATGGCACCTTCTTCTCGACAGGCAACCACCCGGTAGAAACCTTGTTGCCCATGTACCACATGGACAAGGCGGGCTTTGCTTTCGATATCACCACGGTGTCGGGCAACCCGGTCAAGTTCGAATTCTGGGCCATGCCCTCGGAAGACCAGGAGGTACAAGCGTTTTACGGCAAGTACCAGGCGTCATTCCGGCAGCCGCTGAAACTGGCAGAGGTCATCAAGGCCTTGGGTGATGACTCCGACTACATCGGCGTGTTCATTCCCGGGGGGCACGGTGCACTGATCGGCTTGCCGGAAAGCAGCGAGGTCAAACAGGTGCTGGAGTGGGCGGCCGACCACGATAAATTCATCATTTCGCTGTGCCATGGCCCCGCGGCACTGTTGGCCGCGGGCATGGGTAAAACGGCGGACAACTACAGGTTCAGCGGCTACAAGATCTGTGCGTTCCCTGACGCGCTGGATGCGCAAACCCCGGATATCGGCTACATGCCGGGGCACCTGACCTGGAAGTTTGGTGAGAAGCTGCAGGCCTTGGGGGTAGAGATCATCAACCAGGACATTACTGGCAAGGTGTACCAGGACCGCAAGTTGCTCACCGGCGACAGCCCGCTTGCGGGCAACAACCTTGGCAAGCTGGCCGCGGCCGCCTTGTTGAAAGAAACGTCCGGGCGATGACCTGCGGCGTAGCCGAAGTGGCGATGCAGGTGGCCCTGGCGGTGGAACGTGCCACGACGCTGGCGGGTGTCCAGGATGCGCTGCGCCCCTTTGCCATGCGCTTGGGCTACGACCGCTTCGTGCTCTTCTCGGTGCGCGCAGTCGCAGATGCGCTGGTCGACCGGGTGTACTGGGTGGAGGGCGACTGGTGGGGAGATGGGCAAGCGATCGACGCCAGGACCTACCTCACGCGTTGCCCGGTCACCCGGCATATCCTCGAAGCGCGGGCGCCGTTTTTCTGGACCAAGACCTGTGACGAAAAGGGCGAGCGTTACCGGGTGGTGCGGCGGCCGGCAGGCGCGGGTGTCCACGGTTTACAGTTGCCGATATTCGGGCCGCAGGGGCTGGAAGGTGCGATGAGCATGGGCGGGGCGCGCATCGATAGCAGCCCTGAGGCGCGCCTGATGCTGGCCATGGTCGCTACCGCCGCCTTCCATACCGCCCGCCGTTTGCTCCAACCGCCCCTGGCGGCGAGTGCCACGCAACTTTCGGCGCGGGAGCGGGAAGTACTGCGCTGGACCGCTGCCGGAAGCCGGCAAGCCGATATAGCTGCAACCCTTGGCTTGTCGGAACGCACCGTCGAGAACCACCTGCGTGCGGCGCGGCGGCGCCTGGGTGTGGCAACCACGGCTCAGGCGATCAAGATCGCCCTGCACAATGGCGAGTTGGGCAGCCGCCCGGAATAGGGCGGTGGCCGGGTTTCAGGCCGCAAATACCACACCGGTACGGGCAGCCGCATTGCGGATATGCTCCTGCATGGCACGCTGTGCACCGGCTTGGTTGCCACGGGCCAGCTGGCGCAGGATCTTGCGGTGTTCTTGCCAGGTTTCCATGGCCCGCTCGGGGCGGATGAAGGGCAGTTTCTGGCTTTCCAGGAAAATGTCCTGGCTGGCGGTGATCACCTGCAGCATCGCCAGGTTGCCGCTGGCCTCCAGCAGGCGCCGGTGGAAGGCGTAGTCGAGGCGGGCGGCGGCGTCGAAACGGCCGGCACGCAGCTCCTGGCGCATCGCCTCGACATTCGCCTCCAGCGCATCGATATCCGCACCGGTCAGGTACAGGGCAGCCAGGCCTGCCGCGAACCCCTCCAAGGCATAGCGCAATTGGAAGGTGTCCACCGCCGATACCTGTTCGGCGTATGGCCAAGAGAACGTGGCCGCCGGGGGGGGCGAGGGCGTCTGCACGAAAACGCCCTTGCCCGGTTGCACGCTCACCAACCCCAGCGCACTCAACGACGACAGCGCTTCGCGCAGCGACGCACGGCTGATGCCCAACTGCTCGGCCAGGTCGCGTTGCGAGGGTAGGGCATCGCCGGGTTGATAGTCGCCTGCCTCGATCAGCTTGCGAATGGCCTGCAAGGCTATTTCCGGAACGGCGCGGGGGAGCGTGTCGAGCATCTGTTCAGACCAGTTGGGAAGCGGTCTGCGCTTTGTAAAGGCTTTACCGGGTGTCTGGCAAGCCTCGCTCCGTGCTGGCGCAAGGGCAGGGCAGGCTGCACGAAAGCGGGGCACGGCCGCGGCTGGCGGGCTGACTGTTCAGACCAGTAAGACCGCGAACAGCCGCATGCCCAGGGCTTTTCCGGGGCCAGGCGCCAATGCTGGCACGGGCTGTGCAGTTTCAGCGCTAACGACCTTCTGCATACCCCGAGGCTTTCCCATGAAAAACATCCGCTCCCTGTTGCTGGCGACGCTGCTGTGTGGTGGCGCACTGGGCGCTGCCCAGGCCCAGGCCGACGCCCTGGCCGACATCACTGCCCGTGGTGTGCTCAAAGTGGCCGTGCCCCAGGACTTTCCACCGTTCGGCTCGGTCGGCCCCGACCTCAAGCCCCGCGGCCTGGACATCGACACGGCGCAGTTGTTGGCGGACAAGCTGGGCGTCAAGCTGGCCCTCACGCCCGTCAACAGCACCAACCGCATCCCGTTCCTCACCACGGGCAAGGTCGACCTGGTGATCTCCAGCCTGGGCAAGAATGCCGAGCGCGAAGCCGTGATCGATTTCTCCCGCCCTTATGCGCCGTTCTACTTGGCCGTGTTCGGCCCGGAGCAGACGTCGATCAGCGACATCAATGACATTGCCGGCAAGACCATCAGCGTGACCCGCGGCTCGATCGAGGACATGGAACTGACAGCGGTTGCCCCCAAAGGCGCGGTCATCAAGCGGTTCGAGGACAATAACTCCACCATCGCAGCGTACCTGTCTGGCCAAGTCGAACTGATTGCCAGCGGCAGCGTGGTGATGGCTGTCATCGCCGAGAAGAACCCGGCCAAGGTGCCGGTGATGAAGGTCAAGCTCAAGGACTCGCCCGTGTACGTCGGGCTGGCCAAGCAGGAGCCTGCCTTGCTGGCCAAGGTCAATGCCACCCTCGATGCCGCCAAGGCAGACGGCAGCCTCAACCGCAATGCTGAAAAATGGTTGAAGCAACCATTGCCGGCCGACCTCTGAACTGCCCCTGGATTCGCTGACTGATGGCCTATCAATTCGATTTCGCGCCCGTGTTGGCCCAGGGCGACCTGCTGCTCAAGGGGGCGTTGTTCACGCTCCAGCTGACCGCAGTGGGCACCCTGTTCGGGGTAGCCTTGGGCGTACTTGGCGCTGTGGCGCGTGCCTGGCGGCTCAAACCGTTCGATGTGCTATTCGGCGTGTACGTGGAACTGATCCGTAACACGCCCTTCATCGTGCAGCTGTTCTTCATCTTCTTTGGCTTGCCCGCGTTGGGGGTGCGCCTGACGGAATGGCAAGCCGCGGTGCTGGCCATGGTGATCAACCTGGGGGCCTATTCCACCGAAATCATCCGCGCCGGTATCCAGGCCATTCCCAAAGGGCAACTGGAGGCGGCGGCGGCACTGGCCATGAGCCGCGCCGAGGCGTTTCGCCATGTGGTCCTGCAACCGGCGCTGGCCAAAGTCTGGCCGGCCCTGTCGAGCCAGATCGTGATCGTCATGCTGGGCTCGGCGGTTTGTTCGCAGATCGCCACCGAAGAATTGTCGTTCGCAGCCAACTTCATTCAGTCGCGCAATTTCCGGGCGTTCGAGACTTACCTGCTGACCACGGGCCTGTACCTGATCATGGCCATCGCGGTACGCCAGCTGCTGCTGTGGTTCGGGCAGCGCTTTCTGATGGGGAGACGATGAATGGAGTTCACCTTATGGGACATCGTCCGCAACTTGCTGGTTGGCATGCAGTGGACCCTGCTGCTGTCGCTGGTGGCGTTCATCTGCGGTGGCGTCGCCGGCCTGCTGGTGCTGCTGGCGCGCCTCTCTGACAACTTCGTGCTGCGCGGGGCCGCCAAGGGCTATATCGAGCTGTTTCAGGGCACGCCACTGCTGATGCAGTTGTTCATGGTGTTTTTCGGCATTGCCCTGTTCGGCGTCGATATTTCGGCCTGGATGGCGGCGGCGATCGCCTTGACGTTGTTCACCAGTGCCTTTCTCGCCGAAACCTGGCGCGGCTGCGTCGAGGCTATTCCACGTGGCCAGTGGGAAGCCTCCGGCAGCCTGGCCATGACCCGGCTGGAGCAGATGCGTTACGTGATCCTGCCCCAGGCGCTGCGGATTGCCGTGGCACCTACCGTCGGTTTCTCGGTGCAGGTGGTCAAAGGCACGGCGGTCACTTCGATCATCGGCTTTACCGAGCTGACCAAGACCGGCGGCATGCTCGCCAACGCCACCTTCGAGCCCTTCCTGATCTACGGCTTGGTGGCCGTGGGTTATTTCATGCTCTGCTACCCGCTCTCGCTGAGCGCCCGTTACTTGGAAAGGAGGCTGCATGCCCCTGCTTAGAGTGTCTGCGTTGCACAAGTACTATGGCGACAACCACGTGCTCAAGGGCGTAGACCTGAGCATCGAAGAGGGTGAAGTGGTCGCCATCATCGGCCGTAGCGGTTCCGGCAAAAGTACCTTTCTGCGTACGCTCAACGGCCTGGAGTCGATCAGTGACGGCGTGATCGAAGTGGATGGCGAGTACCTGGATGCCGCACGCGCCGACCTGCGCACGCTGCGGCAGAAAGTCGGCATGGTGTTCCAGCAGTTCAACCTGTTCCCGCACCTGACGGTGGGCGAGAACGTCATGCTCGCGCCGCAGGTGGTGAAGAAGACGAGCAAGGCCCAGGCCCGCCAACTGGCTGAGCAAATGCTGGCCAGGGTTGGCCTGGGCGACAAGTTCGACGCCTACCCGGACCGCCTTTCTGGCGGGCAGCAGCAACGGGTGGCTATCGCCCGCGCCCTGGCGATGTCGCCCAAGGTTTTGCTGTGCGACGAGATCACCTCGGCGCTCGACCCGGAACTGGTCAACGAAGTGCTCGGCGTTGTGCGGCAATTGGCCAAGGAAGGCATGACCTTGATCATGGTGACCCATGAAATGCGCTTTGCCCGGGAAGTGGGTGACAAGCTGGTGTTCATGCACCACGGCAAGGTTCACGAAACCGGTCACCCACGTGATGTATTCGCCGCGCCGCGTACGGCGGAGCTGGCGAATTTCATTGGCAGCGTAATGGGCTGAGGGGGCAGGCTTCAGAGGGGCTGCGGCGGCGGGCCTGAAGTGAACCGGCAGCGGGCATCAGCTGCACCATGCCCACACCAGTAACGCCGCCAGCCCAGCCCCGACCGCTACCGAGCAGCCGCCTAGCGACAGCGCCGCCCGGCCTTGCCGGTACCAACCATCCTGGCCAAGCTGGCGCGCCGGCGCCAGCAGGCTGCGCCAGCGTAATTCCGTTTGGTGAAACGCCTGCAAGTTCGCGGCATCTGCGTCCAGCCAGCGGCGGAAGTCGATGCGCTCGCATGCGGTCACCTGGGGGCTCTGCAAGCGCACGTACCATTGGCTGGCCACGCTTGCCAGCACATCCCGGCGCGGGCGCCCGGCCATCAGGGCCTGGTCCATGTTGCGTTCGACAGTGGCCAGTGGCAGGTCAAGGCGGGTGGCAATGCTGGCGAAGTCCAGCTGGTCGAGGCGGCTCAGCAGCATCACTTGCTGCACCCGGCGTGGCAGCCGCTTCAGCGCGTGCAGCAGGGCATTGTCGGCATCAGGCTCATTCACCGCGGTGGGGTGTTCGACGGGCAGCAGCAGACGGGTCATGACCGGCTCCTTGCGCTACAAAGGGGAAGGGGTGGGGGCATCTTCCGTGATGCGTGGTCAGCGTAGGCGAAACGAGATTGATTCTCAAGTGCTGATTGCGCAAAGTTTTGTAATGAGCGTTCACCCCCTGAAACACATTTGCTACCATGCGCGCCATCACGATCTTCATTAGCCTGAAGAGCCAAAAAAAGACCCGGCAAAAAGCCGGGTCAAAAACCGTGATTAGCCTGATGAGGAGATAATCTGAAAGCGACCTAAGCTTTCAGGTTATCCAGCAGATCTCGCGATCAGCTGAGTGCAATAATAATCGTTATCATTTGCCAGTCAAATGAATTTTCATCATTCCGGTAAAAAAGTTTTACCGGTGCGCTTCCTTGTCCCGGCAATCGGGGCCTTTGCCGTTACGCGGCCATCACGTGCTCTCCCTTCCGTTCGCCTACAAACCCCGGTCTTCACGTTGCTTGTGCTCCAGCAGCGCGCGTGCCATGTCCATCATGTGCATCAGCGCGAAGGTCAGCTCGCGCTGGCTGCCGTGCTGGTGCGTGGCGGTTTCCTGTGCGGTGGCGGCAGCGCAGCGCAGCAGGGCGATGGCGTGTTCCTGGGCCTGCTCGCTGGTCACGCCTTCGTGCAGGGTCCAGATCTTGTTGTCCAGCGTCGGGCGTGGCGGGTTGGGGTTGAGGTAGTAGTCGAGGGCGCGGCGGGCGGCTTCGCTGTCGAGATCTGTTTCGTCGTTTTTCGGTAGTTTCATTGCGACACCTTCTGATTTCCCTTCAAGCACACTGGGATTACAGGATAGGTCAATCTGTACTATTCATCTCCGAATAAATAATTCAATTTGTGTATTGCTGCGGCTAATACAGTCCGTATTGTTGCCGCTCATGGAAAACTGGAACGCATTTCTCAAGCGCTATAAGCGCGAACACAACCTCAGCCAACTCAAGCTGGCTGAACGTCTGGGCATGACTCAGGGCGGCGTGGGTCATTGGTTGCGGGGCACGCGGCGGCCAACGTTGGAGACGATAAACGAGAAACTCGAGAAACTTGGGCTGGTGTTTCTGGAAGCACAAGTCATGGTTGTAGAGCGTGATATCGTTCGCGAAGCGCCTGGTCGCTATGCGGCCGAGCAGCCAGTGTCGGCCGAAGCGCTGCGCTATGCGAGCTTTCGCTTCCCGGTGCTGAGTTGGTCCGACTTGGCCGGGCCTTTGCCTGAAACCAGCGAGATGCACGAGCAGACGGACTACATGCCTGCAGGTAATGCGTTCTGGCTGGTGGTTGAAAATGACTCGATGAATGCAACCAGCGGCAAGAGCGTGCCTGAAGGGATGCGTGTGCTGGTGGATACTGGCTTGCAGGCAGAGCCTGGCCGGCTGGTGATTGCGCGTCAGCCCGGGCGGCCAGCAGTGTTACGGCAGTTGGTCGAGGAGGGCGGAGACAAGATGCTCAGGCCGCTGAATACTCGATACCCAACGGTTCTGTGTGAAGACGGTTGTGAATTTCTCGGGGTGGTTGTGCGGGTGCACGGCTCCTTCTAGGTGTTTTGAGGTTGTTGTGAGGTTGGTGGGTGTAGGGCTTGATCAGTGTGGCGCCTGTGAAATCGAGCGCCGCCCGCGCGGCGCATCGCGAGCTGCGCTCGCTCCTACGTTTGTTTCAGGCCAGTGAGGCCTGTGAGAGGCGCGCGCGACCGCCTGGTTCATACGACGCGATATT